>NZ_NHPF01000124.1:0-859 GCF_002252925.1 Halorubrum sp. Ea8 | reverse complement strand
CCTCTCGTTGATGCGTGATATTACAGAACAGAAACGTCGCGAGCGGGAGTACGAGCAGATATTCAACGGAGTCAACGACGCTATCGCCATCTTCGACCCGGAGACGCTCTCCTTTGCTAGTGTGAACCAAATAAACGACCTCATCGATATGAGTCGAGATCTCGCGGAACTGACGGCGCTGCCGTCGACGGTCGGTCACGTCCGTGGCGGTCGCCAACACCAGTTCCTGATCGTCTATCGTGACTGTCGTCAGCGTCGCTTCGACCCAGACGTGTTCGCCGTCGGCCGTCTCAAGCGGCCATTCAATTGGACCGACGGTTCCGCTCTCCGTCGCGGAGGTGATAATCTCCATAGCAGCGGCCTGATCGTACCCGTCGATACTCGCAGTGTAATCGCCAACCTGCATCGAAATGAGCTCCGCTCGGTCATACTTCAGCAACTCACAGAGCCGCCGATTCGCGTGGATCAACTCTCCCGTCCGGGGGTCATGAAGCGTCAGTGGCTCAGAGACGTTGTCGTAGATGGTCCGATAGTCGGCGGTCGGCCGTTCCTCCGTCGCGGTAACCGCCCGCTTGAGCACTGTCGTCGGCGATTGCGCGAGCAGTTCCCACGGCAGATACTCCGTCACACCGGCCTCAAGCGCTTCGGCGATCGATGCCTCCGTAGGGGCGACGTACACCACCGGTGGGGCGGAGTCACGGGCGGCGTTCCGGACCGTCCAGTTGCTGACCTCGGTCAGTGACGCGGCTGTATCGGCGTCTGTCCGGTCGACGCTGCCCGACTCAGGCGTTACCGCGGCAACCACGCAATCGAACTCCTCGACTGAGCCGGGAGCGTCACGTCCGGCAGGTGCTATTGA
>NZ_NHPF01000069.1:0-513 GCF_002252925.1 Halorubrum sp. Ea8 | reverse complement strand
TCGAAACGAAGGGGTGGGGGGGTTCGGAGAACGGCTCCCGTCGAACCGGACGAACCCGAAACGGTATCTGCCTGACAAACGGACAATTCGCGGACAGATCGCCGGATGCCCGGGGTTCGGGGTGCCGAGGTAACGGCCTTGAGTAACGGTCCCGGGTTTTCAGCCGCGCCTCGACGGCTCCGTCCTCCACCATTGGTTCCAGTGCACCGGATGCATCGGAATGAGTCGGCGCGTGTCGACCGTTGTTTATTCCGACGATTCCGTCTGTCGACTCTTCCGTCCTCCCACTGTCCAACTCGACCGATCCGACGCGACCGGATCGCATCCGACGACTTCGCTCGGTGACGGTGCGTTTCGAGTCCGGAGAGCAACACTTTAGTACCGCCTCTTCATCTGGTTCGACTGCATCAACTGGACATCGGTAAACACGAACTGTACCGGATGTCAACGTTTCAGGACGGAACGCGACGTACCTTGCCCTCTCACGGCGGTTTTCCACCTGAAACGGAGGGG
>NZ_NHPF01000036.1:0-1251 GCF_002252925.1 Halorubrum sp. Ea8 | reverse complement strand
CACCGATCCCGAGAACTGGCCCGACTGAAATTCCCTTCAACACAACCGCGATGAACAACGGGGCCGTACATCCAGCTGCAGCCGCCGCGTACAGCACGCCGAACAAAAAGAACCCGGTAAGCGATCGTTCCCGCTCAGGCAGTCGGACAACCGACCAAGCGGGCTTCCATCCGACAACCATCGCCCCACCGGTAATCAAGAACACGGCACCAACGACCACTTCGAGGATGGCGATGTCTGCAAGCGCCTGCGCGCCGAAAAACGCGGTCGTCCCTGCCAATCCGACATATACGAGTGTCATTCCGGCGCCGGCAAGCAAACTCAGTAGCGCTGCGCGAGTAACTGGTCGGCGGAAGCGTGAGAAGAACCCACCCGACTCAGGAGCCGCGCTTGAGTGGGTGAAGCCGAGCGTCGAACGGTCACCGTCGGGTTCCGATACCGTATCACTCACAAAATACGAAAGGTAACCAGGAAGTAGCGGGAACGCACACGGGGCGAAGAATGTAGCGACGCCAGCCGAAAACGACAGCCCGAACAACGCTGAAAGCGTTAAACTGGTCATTGTTATGATTCCGTGAGAAGCGGATCGATTATCGAAGTAAACTCCTTGAACGTGCGTGCTCGCACCGTTGATCTATCTCCTGTCGCAGGGGTCCCATCCACATCGAACACTAGGTTTGTCGGGTAGCTGTTCGCGTTCCACCGGTTGGTCGCAATCAGGGCTGGATCAGTGACGACTGGCCACTTCCCGTCGTACTCTCGCCAAAACTCTTGGATGAGTTTCTTGTCCACTTCCGGCGTGATCGAGACCATATGCAGCGTCTCAGTATCGTACTCCGCACGCAACCGCCGAAATTCCGGCATCTCTTCCTGACACGGTCGACACCATGTTGTGAAAAAATTTAATAGGACAATTTTCCCGTCTGGTTTGAGAACCACGTCCCCGTCAGGGAAACTATCTCGCGTCACGACCGACGGCAATGCAAGTGGTTCGGACTCACCAGATGTCCCGGCCGCAGATTCTGTCTCGTCGCTAGGTGTGTCTGAGTCGATCGACTGTAAGCTAGCACACCCAGCGAGACTACTCCCAATTGCGGTACTCACCATCCCAAGAAACGATCGACGCGGATTGGAGGGCATATCCATCGGTACGATAGTGAAAGAACCGTAATAATTCGGCTGAAGGCTACAAGAGCGATTTGATCCACAGAAACGTATCCATAGACGTTTATGTGAACTACCCCACCCTAC
>NZ_NHPF01000032.1:0-564 GCF_002252925.1 Halorubrum sp. Ea8 | reverse complement strand
TCCCACAGCAACAGGAAGATCACGTGGTCTCGGCTCGCGTACCGGAACGTGTCGAGCGCATCGAGAATCTCGCGCGCGCGGTCGGCTCGAAGCACGTCGTCGTTGACTTCATCGCCGTCGCTAAGCTCCGGCATCGGGACCGACTCGCGGAGCCCGTCGCTCACCGCGTCGATCCCCGCCCAGAAGTCGAGCGCGACCCGAAGCGTCGAGAGATGATTCTTCAGGGTGACATTCTTGACCGACCCCTTCCGCCGGTTGAAGAACCGAAGAATCTCCCGCCCGGTCAAGTCGTTCAGGTTGTCGATTTCCCGATCCTCACAGAACTCAACGAACGGTTTCAGCCGATACTTGTGGTTCTGCCGGGTGTGGTCCGCGAGTTCCTCACTCCGGCTTTCGAGATACATCTCAACGCCTTCCTGCGGTGGGAGGGGTTCGAGATCGTCGCTCACGCTGACCCCTCCGTGTTCTTGGAGACCATCGACTCCGACCGATGAGCGGGTGTTAAAAAGAGAAGTTCCTGACGGGGGGAGTGAATCTGAAAGTGGTCGTGTCCGGCGATTGCGT
>NZ_NHPF01000102.1:0-3385 GCF_002252925.1 Halorubrum sp. Ea8 | reverse complement strand
AGCGGTAGCGGATCCGCAACCACAGTCGATACCTCCGACTTCGAGATTACCTCCCTCGAGCCGGGCGATGTAACCGTCGAGCAGGGCGAGACGGTCGACGTGACGGTGATCGTCGAAAACGTGGGTGGCCCCAAGGGATCGACGCCGCTTGAGCTCCGTCTTGATGGTGTTGTAGTCGCAGAAGGAGAGATCCCGACGNNACTGATGACGGTTCGTCCGGTGACGGTTCGTCCGGTGACGGTTCATCCGGTGACGGTTCGTCCGGTGACGGTTCATCCGGTGACGGTTCATCCGATGACGGTTCGACTGATGACGGTTCGTCCGGTGACAGCTCGTCCGGTGACGGTTCGACCGGTGACGACGGTACTGACGATAGCACACCCGGCTTCAGTGTTATCGTCACGCTGCTTGCGCTGCTGCTGGCAACCGGGCTCCTGACCCGCCGCCAGTAAGCACTCACCGTCTCCGGCTTCGGTTTGAGCCGTGGTGGGTGGCAGCTGACACCCGAATCCGAGCACTCACAAACGACCGCCACACCCCAACGAGAACACACGACAAAGACGCAATCGATGGATCGCATCAACAAAACCGATTTTAAGATATTAGAGGCTCTTGCCGACGGCGAGCGCAACATCGCGGCGAACATCGCGCTCGAGATCGACGCGAACCGTGGGTATATCAACAACCGGTTTAGCTACCTACTGAGTAGAGATCTTGTGCAGCGTGTTGGCCCAAAGGAGCGGAGTGGCCTCTATCAAATCACAGAGAAAGGCGAGGTTGCGGTTGAACACAAACAGAAATATATCAACGATACGGTTGATAACTTTGAATCGTTCGTCGAAGATCGGCTCTCAGAGCAGACCGATAGTGGCTAGCTGAGCCATATTAAGCAGTTGTTGGCGGTGTTTACGCTCTCATCGCCTCACCAATACGCCCTTCCGTTGGCTCAGTAAGATACGGTTCAATCGCAGAGTAATCGCTCCACCCACCAAGCGACATCATTGTCCGAACGTCAACCTGCCGCTCAACAAGATGGTATGTCGCCCAGCTGCGCCGGAGATCATGCGATGACACATGATGCCAACGGTCGGTGTCGGTCTTATCGGAAATCTGGTGTGCAGCCTCTTTCACCCACCGCCGGACGGACGATGTCGAGGCGTCAACCCAGGGGTCAGACCCTGAAAGATCCTGCTCGCGCGTGTATTTGTGGAGATCATCGGCGACATCCTCAGGCATCCAGGCATCACGAACTGTTTGCCCACCGCCTTTCGTGTTCTTTCCCCGCACTTCGAACAGCCAGATCTCTCCATCATCAGACCACCGAAGGTCATCACTACTCGGATACGAGACCTCATCTGCTCGAAGCCCACACCGGCCCATCAGCTGCATCGCGATCTCTCGATGCCATCCGTTCTCACCAGCAACGCGCTCGAGACGATCGAGCTCATCGGGTGAAAGCCAACACTTGACGACGTCCCCAGAGTCATCGAGCCGGATCATAATCGGATCTTACAGACAATCCGATTAAATAGGAAGGGTTTGACTTCGTCAGTTGGGGATCATAGCGAGCTGTGAGCCAATTTCTAGTCGGGTTGTATAATAACTCGATTATGGTTACGGAGAGCGTGTTAGAAAAAGAGTGTAGCAATAATAGATGAGAGAATAACCGTCGTGAGAATAATAAATGCGTAGCCAACAAGCGGGGTAACTGCATGGTTATCTGAGATAATTCCCAAGTTCTTACTAGTTCGATCTTTCCAACTTCGGATTGTTATGATGTCAGCTAGCTTCAAGAATCGTGACATACCAATAGTATGTACCAAAAGCAAATAAATTAATGGGACGAGCTCGCTTGTCAGCGAAAGACCGCAGATAACATTACTAATATGATACTAGAGAAAGAAATAAGTGATAGTACATAGCAACAGTATGTGATGGAATCAATGAAGGAGACCAAAAAATTCGCTCTCTGAGAAAGTAGCCCCACTTCTTCACTTTGTGACAACTAACTAACTGAAGCTACGACAGCGTACACAATCCGACCCCGAAAATCTACCAAAACAAAAATCAGAATGAACAACACATTAATAAACAAAACAATGAATAGAGCAATTAATTGAAATTGTTGTTGAAAATACTAGTCGGAGGTTTTTGCTCCCAAGCACTCATACTAATAAGATGAAGTAATTACAATGAGATGTTCAATTAAATGGATGGAACTGTCGAGAGTGGAGATGAAATAAAAATGGCGGGCTCAACAGAGGTGCCACCTAGTTTGAGATGGGCAGTAATCAAGTCGATGATGAATGCTCAGACTCACACTAATGCGAGTCTCGAACAGTATCTATTGTACGTTACACACGAAAAATTCGATTTAAATAAAAAAGAGATTGAAGTCTGCCTCGATGAGGCAATTACTAGTCAAAAACGCGCTCTCGAAGATCTAAAAGCCGCACGTGATATCGTCCAAGAATTAGAATAGTACTCTGCTTCATTATCCGATCCTGATAGCGAAATAAGGATCAGACCTATATTGGATGCCGATAGTTTGTCGGTAATGCGGCTAACGGTTCCCACTGATTTCGAAATACTTCGTGCGCTCAGTGATGAGAAACGAAATAATGCTATTAATATTGCTGCTGAGATTGACCGGAATCGGTCGTATATTAACACTCGGCTTCCTGTTTTGGCAGATTTTGGACTTCTCAAGCGGGTTGGGCCTGCACCAAACAGTGGGCTCTACGCCATTACAGAGAAGGGACAACTAGTTGCCGAGCATCAAGACGTCTATGAAGATGATAGCACCGACTTTGAAACGTTCATTGAAGATAGGTTAACCAGCGAAGACTGATATCATTCTGGGCGGGGACAATAAGTTTGTGAACGGTTGGAAGAAATCCGATCCTAACAAGCAGTCTGTCGCCAAAGAGTATACCTCCTCACTCATTGTACAGCGTATAACAATATACCAACAGAAAATACTGATCGGTAGTCAGCGAAGTAATTGACAAAGAGAATATTATGTCATCCATCACATCGACCGACCGTCAAATTCTAGAGGTGCTCGTTACAGAAGGACGAAACAACGCGATCAATGTCGCTGCCATTCTCGACCGGAATCGTCCATATATCAATACACGCCTCTCGGTATTAGCTCGAGAAGGCTATGTCAAACGAGTTGGACCAGCACCGAACAGTGGGTTGTACGAATTGACATCCACCGGACGACAAAAAGTAGACTCTCAAAAAATAATTCAATAAACTAACACCAAGTGCTGCAGGATCTCCTTACTCAAAATAGTATGTGAAATAATAATACGTTGTCACTTTTGCCGCTTCGGCCAATCATAACTTGTAGTATGTACTAGTAGTATCTGCGGAAAAC
>NZ_NHPF01000159.1:0-907 GCF_002252925.1 Halorubrum sp. Ea8 | reverse complement strand
GCCACGTCATGCGGTTTCATTGAGAGAGGTTGCCACGACGGATCGCGAACTGAAGACATCCGGAGCCCGTCGAGGAGAGGTGGTTCGGTCGAACCGCAGGAACTGTTTTGCGAGAAATTATTTGTTTTCTGTCACTGACTGAAGCGAGGCCGCGGGGGAGATTCAGCGACGGATCCCGTTGAGGTCGCTTCGCGAGCGTGGGGTTCGAGACGCCGTTTCGACCACGGATGAACGAGCGCTCCGACCGGGAAAAAGTAAAGTGAACTTCGACGGCGATAGTCCGCTCTCGGTGGAGAGATACTGCTCGTCTCGAACTGATTGCTAGTCACGTGCGTGCGCGAACAACGAAAGGAGTAGTAACACAGCAGCACAGTAGCAGTAACACGCAGCTGTAATCGTCAGGACAGGGTTGAACCGCCCGGGCCCCGCGGATAAAAAGGAAAGTAGTGAGGAACACACCGCGAGCGAGCGGTTGTTTATACCACGGGCGTTTATAAGGGAGGGGGACGCATATAAAAGCGAACGATGACGAACCCTGCTGATTCGATCGAGATCCAGAACGTCGTTGCATCGACCGGTATCGGCCAAGAGCTCGACTTGGAAGCGCTCGCAGAGGACCTCCCGGGCGCCGATTTTAACCCGGACAACTTCCCCGGCCTCGTCTACCGGACTCAAGAGCCGAAGGCGGCCGCACTCATTTTCCGGTCGGGGAAGATAGTGTGCACGGGCGCAAAGAGCATCGATGACGTCCACGAAGCGCTCGGGATCATCTTCGAGAAGCTTCGCGGACTCCAGATCCCCGTTGAAGAGGATCCCGAAATAACGGTGCAGAACATCGTGTCAAGCGCCGACCTCGGTCACAACCTCAATCTCAACGCGCTGGCGATTGGGCTCGGCCTAGAGGACG
>NZ_NHPF01000005.1:0-672 GCF_002252925.1 Halorubrum sp. Ea8 | reverse complement strand
CCCGATAGCTCCTCGTATTCACCTTCGTTCGTATAAACGCGGTAACAAGCTATTTATCCGAGGCATACAGCGTCCGTACACGAGACTCATGCCTGCCCACGAGACAAAATCCGCGGATACCGTTTTAGCCGAAGAGACCGGTGACCCCGTGGAAAAGTTCTCTGCTGACGACAAGCCGGTTCCGGAGCTCGACGAGCTCGAATCGGTTCCGGAAGCGGAACGGTAGGCGGCTACTCGCTTCGCGGACCGTATCTCTCAAGGAGATTCCCGGCACGTTTTTCGAAAAAACGCTCACAGTACGCTGGTGCGTTCTCGGCGCTCGCCGGCGGGAATCCCCGCTGAACGTCCACTTTCTGCCCATCTCGATATAAATCGAGATGAAGTCGCTCGGCCTCAACGTCGTGCCCCCACGCTGAGTCGGGGTGATGATCGGACCGCGCGACCTGTCGCCAGTCGCGTTTTCCGTATCGCTGACCGACGTTCTGTTCGAGTTGAACGACGAACCAGTCAACCTTCCCGTCCGAAACGCCCATTTCCAGATTTATCCGCGAGAGGCCGTGCTCCATGGGAGTTTGGTACTCCACGTCAGGGCTATCATGCCGATGGTCGGGAGTTGACCGGTTCGTCATATAAAATTGGGAGAGGCGCGTTCTGGTCGTGTTAACTTAAGCA
>NZ_NHPF01000047.1:0-922 GCF_002252925.1 Halorubrum sp. Ea8 | reverse complement strand
AGGACGAGGCCACCGATCACGTCCCGGTGTGAGACTGTCGTCAACAAGCCGCCAACGTTGTCTGGGCGAAGCGCGACGGCGTACGCGCGATATCCACCGAATCCGACCACGAAGATCCATCCGTAGACGAACGCCATCCGCGCCCATTCGAGGAGCGGCTCGGTCTCGCTCCCGGCGACGAATCCCCCGGCGAGGTACGCCCCGAACACACCGCCGATTGAGAACGGAAGCAGCATGACGCCCGCGAACGCGAGCGCCAACAGCTGCGTCGTGTTCCTCCTCATCGTCCGCCAGCGGCGTCGGAGTTCGGTCCAGGCGATGAGCCGGGGCCGTTTTGCACGCCTCATCGGTCCTCAATCCGTCCGTCGTCCTCGACTCGTCCGTCTTGTCGGGCCGTCGCGTCTCCGGCGTTCCCGGGAGCCGATTCGGAAGCTGCCGGGCCGCGTTCGGCGGTGACCGAGAGGAACACGTCCTCAAGCGTCGTTCCCTCTTCGGCTTCCATCCGCGCCGTCAGTTCCGCGGGTGCGCCCTCGGTAACGAGGTCGCCCTCGTAGAGGACGCCGACGACATCCGCGAGCTCTTCGACGACCGAGAGGATATGCGTCGAGAGGAACACCGTGTGGCCGTCGTCGGTCAGGTCCGCGATGACGTCGATGACGGTTCGAGCCGCCCGCGGGTCGAGTCCGCTGGTCGGTTCGTCGAGGAATACGACGTCGGGCTCGTGTAACAGCGCCTGAATCAGCCCGATCTTCTGGCGCATGCCCTTCGAGTAATCGTCGATCCGCTTGTCGGCGTCGTCCGTGAGACCGAATCGATCTAACCAGTCTGCGATCCGAGTCTCCATCTCGGTAGCGGGGATGTCACGAAGCCGACCATAGTACTCGAGCTGTTCACGACCGGTGAGTTCGTCGAAGACCGGCGG
>NZ_NHPF01000022.1:0-2742 GCF_002252925.1 Halorubrum sp. Ea8 | reverse complement strand
TTCACGATATCCCCCGACGAACTCCTTCAGAACACCGGCCCGATACATCCGTTGTGTCCGGCGGTCGAGACCGTCCCAGTCGTCGATCTCATCACACTTGGGGGCTATCCGCAGGTCGAAATGCCGGAGCGCCCAAAGCGTTTTTTAGTATCTTTGTCGTACTCAGTGTCACCCCCGAGTTCCACGAGTTGGTTTTTCTCCTCCCACCGGTCGACGTCGTAGGTAGGTGTGGGAGTATACGGATCAAGGGGGTCAGGATGTGGATCGACGCCGTCAGGGTATTGAGGGGGGGTCACTGCTGTAGAGATCGTCGCGCTCGAAACCCATCAGGGGGTGTTTCTCACCCGGGTGTATTAGCCCGTTCGCCTCAAATTCTCTGAATTGACACGTATGTTATATATCTCCAACATAGACCTAAACTGGACAGTACTGCTACCGTGGGCCACGACGAACAGGCCAACGTCCTCCTCAGGGAGCAGGGCGAACTCAGTGGCGAACTGCGGGACACCGCCACCGTGACGGACGATCCGGGTATCCCCCCGGGGTCGCTCAAAAAGCCCGAACGCCATGCCGTCGATCCGTTCGTGCGGTGTGAACCACTGCTGGTGCATCGTGTCGACCGCGCTCTCAGAAAGGATTCGTTCGCCGTCGACGACGCCGTCGTTGAGATGCGCTTGCAGCAGCCGTGCCATATCCGCGGCGGTCGTATGGAGGCCGGACGCCGGCGATACGTCGGAGTAGAAACTCACGACCTCGTCAACCGCCGTTCCATCGGCAGGTACGAGTCCGGACGGAGCCGCTTGGAACGTGCTGTTTGACATCCCGAGCGGCGCGAACACGTTCTCCGTGACGAACGAGTCGAATTGCTGCCCGGAGATGTCCGCGATCAGCTGTCCGGTTAGTGCGGCGGCGTAGTTGGTGTACTGGTAGAGTTCACCGGGGGGACGGACACGCGTCGGTACGTCTGTTGAGACCGACTCGGCGAGCGGACGGACATGCGTAGGATTGCTCACCGAATCGCCGCGCGCTCGGACCTCGAATCCCGGCGTGTGGGTGGCGAGGTGTTCGAGCGTGATCGGTTCGTCGAACGTTTCCGGGAGGTCGACGGCCTCAAGGTGGCCGTCCACGGCGTCGAATGGTGCGATCTGACCGCGATCGACAATCTGCATCGCGGCCGTCCACGTGAGCACTTTCGAGACGGAGCCGACACGAAAGAGCGTCTCGTCCGCTCGAACCGGGATGTCTTCACTCTGAAAGGCGTAACCGTAGCCGCCGGTGTGGACCTCGTCGTCGTCGACGACGGCAACTGTCAGTCCGCCCGCGTCGTGTTCTGCCAACGCGCGGGTGGCCGCGTCGTCGATAAGCGTATCCACGCTGGTCGTTTGTGTCGGTTCGGTCGATCCGCTCGCAAGACCACTGGCCGCGATGGCGGTGCCAGCACCGACGGTAGCGGACTGCGACAGGAAACGGCGTCGTGAGAGTGTGGAGGGCATCGGTAGAGGTGTGTCTGAGAGAGATTTCACGCCGTGGAGGGCGGGACGACTCGTCCGGTTGAGCTCGTGGCGGAGTTGTGAGCGGTGAAGGCGAACAGCCGGATACCTCGGGTCGACACGCCGACGATGCCATACGCGCCTCGGTGGTACCCACGGCTTGCTCACCCCCGCTTCTCTGTCTCGGGTGCGATGGTGTCAAACACACATTAGCTATCCCACATGAATTTTATCCCGCACGATCGGTCTCACACCGACCCGACGAGTGCGAGCACTCCGAGCGCGGCCACCAACCCTGATGCCGCGACAAAGAGGTCGATCCCCCACCGAAGCAGCCAGTCACGTGCCCGGCTCCCCTCCGGATGAATCCCGAACCGGACTGAGAGGTTGCGAACGATCACGACCCAAGTGACGAGCACGAACCCGAACAGAAACGGCCACACGTCGATGTCGAGTTGAACCTGTACGATGTAGATTGGGAGCACGCCGATCAGTATCGGCGTTGCTGCGATCCGAGCCATAGCCCGGATCGGTCGACGCTGCAGCGCCGGAGGGTCGCCAGCTACCAGTTCGGGGACCGACACGCCACACGATCGAAAGCTGGCGGCGATTTGACGGAGCTGTCCACGCGGTATGAGGAGCCCTTCTGGCTTCGTGACAGTGAGCGACCGGTAGTGGAGTCGTGCAGCAACGATCGGACCAAGCGGAATCAACTGCAGAGAGTCCACCTCAGTGAGGTCGATTATCTGCTCGTCAGTACCGGTCGCTACTGCGAACTGTTCGGTCTCGGGGTCGTCGAACTCGGGTTCGATCACTAAGATGCGATTCTCGGGAGTGAGCCGGTAGTAGTTCGTCTTGAACCCCGCACTCGAAAACCAGATCATCAACCACAGACACGCAAACGCGATCACGTAGGCAACGGTCGCCCGAGAGCCGAAGAGAGCTATCGACCCGAGGACCACAAGCGGTAGCACGATAAAAAAGCCGGCCCAGATCACGGGGTGCATCGTGACGATGAACGCCGCCATCCGATGCGGAAGGTGACGAATTCCGTGGAGGGTCGTCTTCCAGCTACTGTTTGCCTCTGGTCGTGCGGTACTCTTGGAGGACATATCGAACCACTCACGAGACGTCGAATTAGGTGTGGTGGTGGCAATTTCGACAGCGACCACGTCTCGATTAGTGTCGTAGCACTAACCGACACTTGACATCCTCCTCCGCCTTCAGGCGGGGGAATCCCGAGCGGTGGGAG
>NZ_NHPF01000038.1:0-1730 GCF_002252925.1 Halorubrum sp. Ea8 | reverse complement strand
CGCCAGAATCGTGATCGCGCTCGATGTCGACCGCGATCACGATTCTGGCGTCGGCGAAGCGGGCGCACTCGACGTTCGCGAGGTCCCGGTCGTGGAGGTTGATCTCGGCGATGCTGCCCGCCCCCTCCGCGACGACCACGTCGTGGTCGGCCGCCAGTCGGCGGTGCGCCGCGACCGCCGCCTCGCGGGCGGCCTCCCAGTGCGACTCGTAGTACTCGCCGGCCGCGTAGTGGCCGACCGCCTCGCCGTCGACGATCAGCTGGCTCTCGCCGTCGCCGCGCGGCTTGAGCAGCACGGGGTTCATGTCGGTCGTCGCCGGGACCCGGGCGGCCCGGGCCTGCACGTGCTGGGAGACGCCGATCTCGCCCCACTCGCCGTCCGGCGCCAAGGCGACCCGGGCGTTGTTGCTCATGTTCTGCGCCTTGTACGGCGCCACCGAGACCCCGTTCCGCGCGAGGTGCCGGCAGAGCCCGGCCGCCAGCGTGCTCTTGCCGGCGTGGCTCGCCGTGCCGGCGATCAGGACCGTCTCGGCGTCGGGGTCGGTCATCCGGGTCGGAAGTCGGCGGTCACGTCAGTACTCCGTCCCCCGCCGCGCCCGGTGTCCCGCGTCGAAGGGGTGCGCCACTTTCCGGACGTTCGTGATCAGGTCGGCGACGCCGTCCAGGTACGCCGGCTCCGCGTGGCTCCCGGTGAGGACGAGCTCGAGCCCGTCCGGCTTCGACTCCGCGAGCGCGACCACGTCCCCAGGGTCGACGAGGCCGCGGTCGGCCGCGTACAGCAGCTCGTCGACGATCAGCATGTGGACCCCGTCGTCGGGGTCGCCGTCGAGCGGGAGCGGCGCCGTCAGGTCCGCGTCGGCGGCGCCGGCGACGAGCGCCTCGGCGCGCTCGAAGGCGGCCGCGGCCTTCGCCTCGTGCTCGCCGTCCGCGGAGCCGTCGAGCAGTCCGTGCCAGCCGTAGTGGCCGGCGTTCTCGTATGTGAACCCCGGCATCGCGGCGATCGCGTTGTACTCGCCCCTGACGCCCTCGACGCTGTCCGCGCCCCCCTTCATGAGCTGGAGCATGTGGACGCGGTAGCCGTGCCCCGCGGCCCGGAATCCCATCCCCATCGCCGCCGTCGTCTTCCCCTTCCCGTCGCCCCACCAGGCCTGCACGAGCCCGAACTCCTCGGGCGCGGCCGGCTCGATCGGCTCCGGTTCGGGGGCCGTGCCGCCGCCGGGAGTCCGGGACGCCGGGTGCTCGGCCGCCGATTCGTCGCCGTCGGTCGGTTCCTCGTCGGTCGATACGTCCGCGTCGCCGTCGGTGTCTGTGTCGTCGTGTGTCATGGGTCGAAGACCTCCGCCCGCTCGTCGGCGACGACGCCGTGCTCGGCGTCGCCGGCCGGACCGGGCAGGTCGCCGTCCGGGTACCGCGACCGCAGGCTCGCGCGCACCGCGTCCCGGACGCAGGCGCGGGCCGCCGCGCCGACCGGCGTGGCGCTGCCCGAGAACGCCGCCGGCTCCCCGTTCGGGTCGTCGGCGACCGCGACCGCGTCGCTCGTCGTGCCCGGCACGCCCGCGGTCGCGAGCAGGGTCGCCGCCTTCGCCTCGGCCGCGACGGAGACGAGGTTCGCGGCGGCGCCGGGCGCGAGCCGCCGGGTGGTCCCGACGATCAGGTTGACCGTGCCGGGTCGCGGGCGGTCCTCGGTCGCCGCCTCGGGCTCGCGCTCCCGAGCGCCGTCCCCGGGCTCTC
>NZ_NHPF01000127.1:0-989 GCF_002252925.1 Halorubrum sp. Ea8 | reverse complement strand
GCAGTGATCAATCATCGCCTCACCCTCACGCTAGCTGTGTCAGTGCTGCTTCTCACTGCAGGATGCGCAGGTACCCTCAATACCGACTCAGACTTGGACTCAAACTCAGCTGAACTTACCGCTGATGATGTGGCCGACACGTCTGTACTGATCCAAGCACACACGGAGACGCTTCGGACAAACTCGTTTACTGCCCACGCTACCACAACAACGCAGGATCAGAACCGAACGTTCCGAGTCAGGGACGAGCGAACGTGGCGCGTCGATGCGAAGCCGCCGGTTCGGGTGTGGACAACCAGTCAGTCGACGATCACCGGCAATGCGCCGGAGCGGTATGAACGGGCATCTGAGAGAATGTCGGCGTGGCGGCAGGGAAACACAACGACCGTTCGCATCCAGTCAGGTAACGAGAGTCGGACCCGAAACGCGGATCTGCTTAATACGTCAGTGCGACTTAACAGCGCTTTTCACCGGCAGTTGCTTTTGCGATTCAGCGAACGACAGAACACGACCGTCGAAGAGGTAACGCGGAACGGTACTCGACTGTATCGAGTTCAAACTGACCTGAATAAAACACACGTTACCTCAAACGCGTCAATGACGCTGTTCGTCAACCCAAAAGGGTACGTCCAGCGTATTGAGACCCGACAAACGGTTAAATACCGATCTGGGCCGCGCGTCATTACTCAGACCGTACGGTTCACTCAAGTCGGAAATACGACCATCAAATCACCGGAGTGGGCGAACCAGTAATCCCCCGACATTTCCAGTAGCACGCAAAAACCGGCTCTGTTCTTCTGCCTGTCCTTTGACAAATTTAGTGTCAAAAAGACTCTCAAACGCGCTGTTTCTGGCTGAAATTGTCTTAAGAATAGGAATTCAACAGAGACGCTTCTTTGTTCTTTGTGCTTGGAATGTGGGTCTTTTTGGGTGCCCTCCTTCCATGCTTAGGTATGCCTCCACGAATCGACGTGCGGATCTCTCGGAGG
>NZ_NHPF01000101.1:0-3526 GCF_002252925.1 Halorubrum sp. Ea8 | reverse complement strand
GACGAGCCTCCCCGTGTTCCACGACGTGGCCGTCAACGAACGTGGCCTCTCGTATCCGAATCTTGTCCGACTCATGTGCCGCAATCCGGCACAGACGTTCGGCTTACCGCGGAAGGGGCGGATCGAACCCGGTGCCGACGCCGATATCGTCATCTTCGATCCGGATGAGACGTACACCATCACGGCGGAGCGGAACCACTCGAATGCGGACTACTCTGTGTACGAAGGCCGGACGGTGACAGGTCGAGTGAAACAGAGCTTCGTGCGAGGGACGCTCGTCGCCGACGACGGCGATATCGTCGCGAACCCCGGCCACGGGACCTTCTTGCGGCGTGAGGTGCCGGACTGGGGGTAAGTGGCGACGGAACTTTTATTTCGCGTACTGTCGTTGAAGTCGACGTGACACAACTAGAATTCGATGTCGATGGCCGTGTGTTCACAGCCGACTTGCTCGAGGATGAGGCACCTCGATCGGTCGAAGCACTCCGGGAATTCCTCCCGCTCGAATCGGAACTGATGCACGTCCGCTGGAGCGGACACGCGACGTGGATCAATATCGACGAAATCGAACTCCCGGAGATTCCACGCGAGAATCACACAGTCTACCCGTCTCGGGGCGATATCCTGCTTTATCCAGGGTACCGGAACGAACAGGAAATTCTCATTCCCTGTGGCCCGACGTGTTTCAAGAGCCCCGCAGGAGAGCTCGCCGGCAACCACATCGCATGCCTTGACGCATCCCGAGAGGAACTCCGTGAGATCGAAGAAGAGACGCTACAGACCGGCGCGAAGGACATCGTCGTCAGAGAGCGATAGGCCGATGGCCGCTCAGATTCGCTATGGTCCAGACGCCGAGAGCGGCGCGTATCGGCCTGCAGAAGCACTGATATACTGGTATATTAAGCTTAGAGCATTCTTAAGAGGTGATAGAGCATGGGCAGCATGAAATCGGAACAACACTGTGTAAGCGAGGAGCGTCTCCGCGAGGATATCACAGCCAACGCGGAGTTTGGTGCCATTCAGACAGAGTTGGGGCAGGGACGAACCGTCCTAACCGGCACGGACGCGAACCGGCAGGCACGGGAGTATCTGGTCGATCGATTCGACGACGCCGGTCTCGACGTTCGTGTCGACGCCGTCGGTAATATCACCGGTCGGTGGGTACCCGAAGAGGCCGATCCGGCGGCTCGGTCGGTGGCGTGTGGGAGTCACCTCGATTCCGTGCCCGAAGGGGGCATCTTCGATGGAGTTCTCGGCGTCTACAGCGGATTGGAGGCCGTGCGAGCACTGCAGGCAGCCGACGTTGAGATCAACCGACCGATCGAAATCGTCTGTTTCACCGAGGAAGAGGGTGCGCGGTTCTCCAACGGCGTCCTCGGCTCGTCGGTCGCGAGCGGGAAGCGGAGCGTCGAAGAGGCCCTTGCACTCGAAGACGACGCAGGCGTGAGTCTCGAAGCGGCGCTTTCCGACATCGGCTTCCGAGGCACCGGCCGCATTGACGCGAGCACGTGGGATTCGTGGCTCGAACTCCACGTTGAACAGGGGGAGCGTCTTCAAGAGGCGGACGCGGCCGTCGGCATCGTCTCGGTGATAACGGGCACCATCCGATGTGAAGTCGAAATCGAAGGTGAGGCGAACCACTCCGGATCGACGGCGATGGCCGAACGGACGGACGCGCTGACCGCCGCGAGCGAACTCGTCCTTGAGGTGGAACATGTGACGAACGACGTCGCCGCCGAGGAGGGTGACACCGTCGTCGGGACGGTCGGGAGTCTCGACGTCTGGCCCAACGCCATCAACGTCGTCCCGGGGCGCGCGGAACTGGGAATCGATGTCCGCGACGTCGAGTACGAGAATATGGAACGAATCATCAAACGCGTCCAAAACCATCTCTCGACGCTCGAAAGCGACCGCAGCGTCGAGACGATGCTCGAACGACCATATGACATCGCGCCGAGCACGATGAGCGAGCGGTGTACGGCCGCGCTTCGAGACGCGGCGGCTGTAGCTGATGCGGATTCCCTGTGCATGCACTCCGGTGCAGGCCACGACACGATGCACATCGCGAGTGTCACGGACACGGGACTGCTGTTCGCACCGTCCCGCGGCGGGTTCTCGCATAGCCCCCGCGAATGGACGGACTGGAGCAGTTGTGCGACGGCTACGAGGGTGTTGACGGCCGGATTGGGGGAGCTGGCGCGCTAATGAGATTCGATAGTGAGCGACGACGGTGTTTGACCTATGAAAACGAACGTAGCCAGTAAATATTCAGGCAGTTAGGGTTTCGAACCGGTGCCGTGGGTCGCCATATTGATGTTCACCTCAATGACGTTGGCCGCGCGTTGGACCTGCTCGGGTAGATCCCCGTTGAACGGCGTTCCTTTCAGTCGACTGGTCGGGCCAGCGATGCTCAACGAGCCAAGGACGGTTTCCTCGTGGTCAATAACCGGCGCTCCGACAGCACGAAGACCCTCCACCTCCTCTTCATCGTTGTACGCGTAGCCCCGTTCGCGGATCGTCGCCAGTTCGTCGTGTATTGCCTCCAGGTCGGTGATGGTGTTTGCCGTCCGTTCCTAGAGCCCGTGCTGTTCGAGGATCTCGTCGACGGGGTCTTCGGGAAGAAAGGCTAGAATTGCCTCTCCCGTCGCCATACAGTGGAGTTGGTCTGGTTGGTGGAGTTTGTCCGTCTGGTAGCCGCTCCCGACGGCGTCGCTCCCGCAGACCTTGTACAAGTTGATCCCTTTGCCGTGCTGTTCGGTGAAGAGGTTCGCATACTCGCCGGTCATCTCGGCGAGCTCATCAACTTCCTCCTTGCCGTAGCGACACAAGGTGTTGCGGTTTCGGACGTACTCGCCGGACAGAAGGAATTGCAGACCGATTTCGTACTGATCGTCGTTCTTGACGATCCAGTCTTTCTCCCGAAGCGTCGCCAAGTAGTGGTATGTCGAACTCTTCGACATCCCGACGTGAGCAGCCAGTTCGGTGACACCCGCACCGTCGAGTGTTTCGAGTGCTTTGATTATTTGAGCGGTTCGCTCAACCGTTTTCAACGTACGCGGTGATTCTTTTTTTCTTCGATTCTATCGTCATGTTCTGACACAGTACATTCTACCACTTAATCGTTCACATACTCCAAACGTAGACTGTAGTAGATTCTGTGTATCAGCGGGTTATTGGAAGAAAGATCACTCGAAAACTCAAGTCTTGGTGGAAGAATGTTTGCTTGTCTAATTATTATCTCTACCGCCTGAGATCGATACGTCGGGGCGTTTTTGATATGGAAACAAATGAACCCATACGCGAAGAAAAATAACAGAGATAACATGCAGTTCGAGCCAGGAGTCCAACTTACTCGCATCCAGTCACTCACTGCCTCGAAATCCAATGTCCTCGAGCGGGGATTCGAGCGTGACTCCTTCGACATCTTCGAGTGTGAGTGCCGCTTCAACAGTCCAATGTTGCTTACGACGGAGGATCCGAGCACGCCGTTCGAGAATCTCGCTCCCTCTTCTGCGGTGAAACAGAC
>NZ_NHPF01000156.1:0-575 GCF_002252925.1 Halorubrum sp. Ea8 | reverse complement strand
CTCGTCGCAGGCGGCCGCCGCCCCGCCGCCGTCCGCCTGCGACGAGAGGTCGCCCATCACGTCGACGAACTGGGTCTGGAGGATCGCCATCACGCCGAGCAGCGTGACGTACGTCATCACGATGATGGCCACCTGCATCCGGGTCCGGGAGATCCGTTCGCGCTCGATGTCGTCCTGGTTCTCCGAGGCCTGCGCCGCCGTCGTCAGCACGTCCGTGATCTGCGAGGAGGCCTCCTGCGCCTCCGAGATGAGCTTCACCGTCCGGGCGAGCCGCGGGACCGCGTACGTGTTGTTGAACTCGACCATGGCGTCTCGGAGGCTCATCCCGTAGTTCACCTTCGCGTGAATCACTTCGAACTCCTCGGCGAGCTGGCCGGTCGACGTCTCCGAGACCGTCTGGACCGACTCCAGCAGGGTCTGTCCGGTGTCGTTCGCCGAGGAGAGCTTCCGGAGGCTCTCCGAGAGCTTGCCCGTGATCGCCCGCTTCGAGCGCTGGCTCCACTCGTGGAACAATGCGAGCGGGCCCAGCACGAGGTACGCCGGGACGTAGACCCAGACGAACGCCGACCAGACGG
>NZ_NHPF01000137.1:0-2828 GCF_002252925.1 Halorubrum sp. Ea8 | reverse complement strand
CCGAGTCCCTCCAAGTCCCGCTCACCGACATCCATATCTGTAATCCAGATGGTGTGTGTATCGCTTTCGCCGCTCCCGGCATCAGGCGTCTCCGCTACAGGAGGCATCTTGCCGTGTCGATCAAGCCGGGATTGGAGGGACTCGGCTATCAGTACCGCCACCGGTGGAGGATAGAGACAGCCATCCGCCAGTTGAAACATACGTTTCAGGGACAATGCCGGTCTTCGGACCGGTTGCGGCGGGCGGTTTACTATCGTATCATGGTTTTGGGAACTTCAAAGTATATATTAGAAACTCGAACTAATCCGTCGGACGTGTATTAATTCCATGTTGTCGGATTCATCCTGCGGCTAGCCGCAGCTGCTCTCCTTGAATTCGTATAATTGCTTTGTTGAAACCATTGGTCGCTGATAGTTTGTCGAGGCTGTGCTACATTCAGAGCGCGTATCTACCCCGAGACGACCTTTCGATAGCCTTTCCGGAAAAGTTGCCCCGCACCTAGGATACTAAGTACTACTGCGCCAGTTACAACCGCTGAGTGAACGATTTTATACGATGGAAACGGCGTGTATCGACCGAGAATGAGCAGCGTCGTCGCTATTATCCACAGAATATACAATCCGATACCAGTTTGATAGAGGGCCTTGCGCATGATTGGACTTTGGAAAGCTGTACACTTCTTTTTGATGTCCTCCTGTTGAATATCCTTTCTGCATCTCTCACGCCGATCCTATCACCGCTTAACGATTTCAACAGAACCAGCTCTGTTGGAATCCTCAGAATTTGATACATCTTACCGCGGTTTCGGTCACTACAGAACATTCACAAACTACCCTGAAAGGGAGAGCATATATCTCACGCCAAATGGTACTTATCTATACAAGATGAATCCCTATCGCAAATTTATGTTTATTGCGCTGGCTTGTCTGCTGGTTGGTGTCCCTCTTTGGACGTTGGTTCTAGCCCCGAGTGAGTTTTCACCTGCGATGGTTCTAGACCCGGGATTTTGGATAGCCGTAGTAGCCGGGTTTGCTATCCTTCTCTTTGGTTTTTGGATAGGGGAACGAACAGATACCGGTGAATAAGCGCACCTGCTGAGCGGCTGTTATACGCGATATTATATCTGAAGAATAGGATTTCAACAGAGCCTGTCCGTTCTAATTGCTCTTCTTGGAGTAGTCGCATACATTAGGTGGCGACCCCTTAGGTGACTGAGCGCAGGATCGATATGTTCGCAGCACTCATCGACCGACTGTTTCAGGCGAGAATATGTCTAAAGAATAGGGTTTCAACAAAGCCAAGCGAGATGAATCTGCTTTGACCGCGCTATTCGGTCAGTAAGTGTCGAAAGCCCCCGGCCCACTCACAACCGCTGCGTGACGTCTTCTCGGTTGATTTGGCCACTCGAATAGTGGTCGCAGTTTGATGATTGAAACGACAGTCTCGTCCATCCAGCGCTGGCCGTATGATTTACCGTCCAATTGGGCGTTATGTGCGTGATCGTAGTGTTCAAACAGTAAATATACCGGTCGTGGAGTGTAACTCGCGGTTATGAACCCCTCTAGGTTAGTCGCTCTCTGCTTCTTTTTTGTCAGTGTCTTGTTGTTAGCTCAGGTCAGTGTCGGTGGAGAGTTACGATTCACCATCGGAACTGTGTTACAGCTGGCGGGTGGTTTATTTTTGTTACTGACCAGTCTCTACGGATTGGCACGGTATGAGGAGAATCCAATCGTCAGTGAGTATAACCCGCTAACGTATCTCCTGATCTCTGGCTTGTTACTCTGGGCTGTCGGATTACTTACGCAAATAGCCACAGTTTGAACCGAACAAGTTTACGTTGCCAACAGATCGATTGATCGTGAGTCATACTTGGTTGTGGTTGAATTACAACATTTGAATTTGTTGTAAACCTCTGTCGCTGATAGTTTACCAAGGGCTTGCTGCATACACGGCGTATATGTTGCAGTGCAGCGTGTCATAAAATTAGTTAGTTATCGTAGCGACGTTTCAGGACTGGTAACTCCTAGATTTAATACCGTGTGCAGATGTCAATCAGGTATGCCTGGTAGTGGTCGTTCGGATTCACCAGCGATCAGAGCCATCGGGACTATCGTCGCGCTGATTGCCGTCATCGGTTATTTGATTTTTGACTGGTCGTTCAACGGCTCTGCGAACACTATCCCTGCGGTTATTGGCATCATCGTCGCGGTCTCGGCCATCGGATGGACGCTGTACAGCCGCGTGTATTCAGATGGAGGACCATGATAAGGGCTGGCTTGAGTAGAGATGAGATTGCAAGCATCACAGTTATCGGCATCACTGTTGCCGTGTTCGCTTGGTATCGAACTGGATTGACCGGAATACAGCGATGGACAAACGCTATTATCGTGTTACTTGTGAGTGTCTCCGTGGCAACGGCTACAACTCTTGTCATAAAAAATGGAATCCCAGGTGGCATGGTTCATGACTGGAAACGTGCGTACTACTACCGGTGGTGATGCCAACTCGATACAACTGAACTTACAATAAAGCCTGTCATAGAATCGTTCTTAACAAATTTCCGCTTAGATATTTACTAAATTAACTGTTAGATAGGGCATGCGAATGGCCTGATTGCGATGGTTGCTCTCCGCCAGAGTGCCATCCACTAAATCGTGAAGCGGTCTTGTTGAAATCCTCTCCTTCAGACAGGTTCTTGCCTGAAAACCTGTTCCCCAAAGAATGTATCTCTAACGAAAGACACATTCACCCATCCACGGTGATTGTGGTATGGATACTCTGCGGGGTCTGTACCAGCGGCTTGACGATTGCGTACGTGGCCTATCCCG
>NZ_NHPF01000027.1:0-4856 GCF_002252925.1 Halorubrum sp. Ea8 | reverse complement strand
CGTACATCGCTGACTCGCTTCACGTAAAGGCCAAAACATCGGACGGTTGGGCCCGCCAGTGGATACCGGAAATCGTCCACGCACACACGGAAGATGTCGAGGTACTCCGTGATGGCCGTGCTCGATTTGAGATCGAAAATCAGGGTGAAGCCCCGCTCCTCGTCCGATTCGCCGGNNCGTCCTCTGTCCTCGTCTAGAACTGACCTCGTCGTGTCCCCGGGTGAGACGGCACCGTTCGAGACGACGTACGCTCCATTTGCGTTCCCCAACGGTGCAGATATAGAAGACTGCGACGGTGAGGAAAGAACCGCTAAGATTGCAATCGTTCACGCTTCCGGCGGAAGTGCTTCCTACATGTTTTCGTTCTGTCTCGACGGTGAACTAACTTCCATCGAGGGACACGCGGCAGAGGTCTGTAATAGCGCGGATGCTGAGGGAACGGAGACTAAGCCATAATTTGTTCATCAGGTTGGCTGTACCAGTGTCACTACTCATCAGGGGATAGTTTAATCTCTGTGAGGCTCTGTTGGAATTATATTCTCATCTGAAACAACTGTTCGCTAAAGCCTGCGTAGTAAGCGAAGGCTCAATTCCAGTATCTCAAATGATAACCACCTCCCAAAAACTAAGCAATTGGGTCGAATGTGGATATTATGGCTATCCGAAACGGAAAACGTCCTACTGCCCGACTAGATCCGGCGATCGCAGTGGAATGTATTATCGTAACCGTCATTTTGGTTGGCCTCTACGTGTGGCAGCGCATCCTTTCTGATGCCTTGTTGGCAGTGTTCGGTTCGCCTCCCTGGTTCGAAGAGGGTCTGATGGACGGCATGCTTTCGGGAGGGTTGTTCATCGCCGGACTTGTACTGTTTACTGCTGGGTACGTCGCCTACCGGGATGTCGATAGCGGGCTTAAGTTGCCGGAACGAACTGACGTGTCCCTAATTGGGCTCGCGGGATTGGCACCTGCTGTGCTCGTCGGACTGACCAAACTTGTTGGCTCACTCACCGGAGTTCCGTATAACTCGCTCACCATGACCTCCTACGCTGCCGACGTATCGGTGATACCAGTGCTGCTTCTCGCTGGGCTGGGAATTGGTGTTGGGGTTCCCACGCTTGTGATAGTCAGTCAGGTACTCGTTCAGGGAAGCTTCAAACAGGTTGCCGGAGGAAACACCGCTATCGTCCTGACGACGCTCATAACCGGATTCGTGATGATGGGCAATACTGGTGGGTTGGCAACAGTCCCCGACCTGGGGAAACTCGTTGGTGCCGTCCTGTTCGCCATCTCGGTAGGCGCCGGGGTCTTCGCTGTTGAGTACGTTAGCAGTGAACGACTTCACTACGTAGCGTACGCTCCGGTCCTACTAGTCGCTGCAGTCATTAGCCTCTCGGGGATCGCTGAGATCGGATCTATCGCCGGCGGCCTGTTCGTGGCCACGCATCTCGCGGTGCTTGGTATTGCCGCCTACACCTATGAACGAACCAACTCGCTTCTTGCCCCAGCACTCGCATATACTAGCCTCTCACTGGCAAACACAACAGTGGTCCTCCTCTATGAAGCAGGGATGCAAAGCTGGTGAAGACTGAAACCCTTTAAACGGCTAGCGGACTTGATAATCTGTTCGAGCTTGGGGTAATACACCCTTGGAATTAGCGTTAACTATTTTCCTGTACTGATACTGTGTGACTCGATATGTCGGGTAGATGGGACTTCAACAAAGCCATCTGTGAAAATATCGCGGGAGATCCAAGCGAACTTCTAGACTTGAATGTTGGCTTCTACCGGCAAGACATCCAGTAGCCTCTCCACTGCTCAGTTGATGCAGCCAGCTTAGTTCCTACTGATTGTGAGGGTAGTATGATTCCACTCCACGTCGTTCAGCGGCTAAACAGGGCCGCTTCCTAGCGTTCTGGTGGTCGTATTTTCTGTGTCAGTGGTGGACCTGTTTGTTGGCGTCCGGATCTCAACTGATTCGTCGTCGTACACGTTCATGGTCTCGATCACGGTTCCGTTCTCGTCGACCCGCTGGACGATGACTGCGGGCGCCTCTTCGATCTCTCCATTCGGATCCGTTTCACCGGGCGTCTCAACGGGAGTCTCACCGCCGAGGAACTGGGTGATTGTGTCGGTTTCTTCGAACGCGTCAACGTCGCCGGACCGAGCGTCGACAAACGCGACGTACGCGATCCCGCTGTTATCTTCGGGGACAACGCGTACTTGCCAGTACTCTCGGTTGTCGATAACGGTGAGGATCGGTTCGGCTGGGGCAAAGCGGTCCCAGTCCGTCTGCGGCGCTGATTGCCTGACAAGATCCGCTGCTCGCTGCGGGCCGAATAGCGAGTCGGCTGGTACGTAGCGCTCAAAGGCGCCGCTTTGGCCGTCGATCGTCCACAACTCTTGGAGCCCTTGTGCGTCACCGTAGGGTTCGACAGCGACAACGTACTGCGGGCCCGACTCAGTAAGTATAAAGAACGGCTGATCGTTTCCGTCGCCGGGCAGCGGTGCAATCTCGATTTCGTCTTCGTGGCTGGTGTAGGTGTTGAGGATCCCGTTGCGGTACTTCGTCGCTGCGACCGACTGGAGTGCGAGTTTCTCGGGGTAAAGCTGCTGATTGTCAAGAATCGGACTGGAAGCAGCCTCAGAAGGCGAGAGCGTTTCGATCGACCCGCTTGGATCGATGACGGCGACGCCTCCCCACTGAGGCGTGGTGTGCGGAAGCGGCGTCAGATGGAACTGCGGCTCCGAGTACGGGACGGCGATATACTGGGTATCGTTGTGAATGACCATCTTGGGGTCGCCGTAGTCAACGAGATACGCCTGCGATTTGAGGAGTTCCCACCGGTAGTTCCGGTGGAAGATCGTTCCGACGCCGGTTTCGAGCTCGCCATCAACGGACCGTACGTTCGCCTGCTGGGTCGTCATATCGACGAGGACGGTCCCGGCCTGTCGTTTAGTGATAGTGTTGAACAGGCCGTCCGGAGCGAGCGGTGCCGCCCAGTAGGGGGTCCCGTTCACCACGCTGATGTCCGTATCACCGACGCGGTACTGCGGCCGGTTGAGCGTGTTCGACGCGTATCGATCGGCGACCGCTCGTGTGACGATGCGTGGGTTGTCGGCATCAACATCGTCAAGTCGCTCGACTGTGGCCGTGTGGCTCATTGTTTGATCGCTTAATGTGACGCCAGCGACCGCGTTGGCGACGGGCAGCAGTGCAAACGCAGCGATCACGAGTACGACCATCCCGACACGGAGTGGCGTAATCGTGTGGTCGCTGCTGGAGAGCGCGTTGACGACGGTCTCTACTCGGTCACCCAATCGTGCGGTGACCCACGCAGCGATACTGCCGGCCAGAAGGCCAAGCAACAGTAGCGGCGTCGTGTACACTGTGTAGACGAGTCCGTGGAGCCACGGCCTGAAGAACCAGCCTATGGCAACAGCAACGATTCCAACAATTCCAAGCAATATCCACGGTTGGTTTGAATCGGGTTGACCCGAGTCGGTTGGTGGCCAGTCGGTGAGATCGTCATCAGATGGCTGATCGTCTGAATCGTCGGATGGAGGGCGTGTTGGCATTAGTCTGACCCGTGAGGAAACAATTTTGAAACTTGTACGTACCGAGTTATGAGTTCACCAACTCCGATCGACGGAGAATCAAGACAACTCGCCGATTGGGAGGGGGGACCTAATCGAACCACGAGATGGAGTCATTTCTACCAGTAAATAAGTATTGGACAAATGGTCTCGTTGGATTTTATCTTTCACCACCTACCCGGAAGGGTCAGGGGTCGTTGACACGATGGAATACTTATTGTATGCTGTAGTGACAATAGTGTAATGAGCGTTGGTCAATCGGCCGATAAGGTCTGGAACAACCTGATTGGGCGACTCTTGACCCTTCTCGTTGGTGGGGGCCTCGTAGCTGGAGCGCTGACGATGTATCCGCAGATTCTACCCGTGATCAGGTGGGCTATCCCGGTATCTTTCATCCTTTGGGGAACATCTCGGCTCTATTTCTATGGAGTAGAAGACCCTCTATCCTTGGCTGCAGGCTGTCTGTTGATACTCGGTGGATTCACCTATGCCTCGTATTTGCTCATCTCAATGGACGAACTTACCGGAGCGGTAGCTCAACTCGTTCCAGCTATCGGTATCTTTACAGAACTCTTCGCTGCCCATTACCGTAATCAAGACTGATTGCCGTAATTTGATGAATTTGCATCTTCAGTGACCAGCTATTCTGCTCCGATTACGGTCAATACAGGAAGATCTGATATAGTGCCCAGTAACAAGCTTTTTTGCGAATTGCATACAATTCGCTACTAGCAATGGCAACCAAAGAAGCAAACCGGGACACTCCTCTCGACACGGGCGGTGAAGCATTCGAACTCCTCGGAAACGCCCGCAAAGCATGGATATATACGTATATCCACCACCATCCATCAACAACAATTCAAGACATCGTCGAGACGCACGATCTTCCGCAGCGGACGGTCTACGAGTATATCGACGATCTCGAAATCGCGGGCTTCATTGACCAGTCAAACGACGGCCGCCCAGCAGAATACACGGCTCATGACATTGATCTCCAGTTGATCGATGGCGACACCAAACGGCAGATCACACCTGAGCTAGTTGAGGCGATTGCCCGTCGCACGCAAGACGAAGATATCGATACGTACATAGATCGTCACGGATTGGATGGGCTCGCCGTCGCGTTGGAATACGCTCGCGAATACGTCGATGGATCGGTTACGCATCAGATTATGGCTCGAGAACAAGAGCTCTCATCGCTTGAAGCAGGCGTTATTTTGGATGCCCTCCGACCTGTCTTTGAGGAGTGTCCCGGTTTGCT
>NZ_NHPF01000006.1:0-1525 GCF_002252925.1 Halorubrum sp. Ea8 | reverse complement strand
TCGGCCCCGAGGCGCTCGCGGCGGTCCTCGCGGCGACCGGGGCCGACGACGACGCGATCGAGGCGGGACCCGCCTACGGCGAGGACGCGGCCGCGATCGACCTGACCGGCGCGGAGTCGACGCTGGTGGTCGCCGCGGACCCGCTCTCGCTGGCGGCCGACGCCGTGGGCGAACTGGCGGTCCACGTCGCCTGCAACGACGTGGCCGCGAGCGGCGCGGACCCGCGGTGGCTCACGCACACGCTCTTCCTGCCCGACGACGACCCGGCGCGCCTCCGGACGGTCGCGGAGCAGGTGGACGCGACCGCCCGCGACCTCGGCGTCGCGGTCGTCGGCGGCCACACGGAGGTGCTGCCGTCGCTGGAGCGCCCGCTCTGCTCGATGACCGCGCTCGGAACGACGGACCGCTTCGTGTCGACCGGCGGGGCCGAGCCGGGCGACCGGCTCCTCCTCACGAAGGGCGCCGGGATCGAGGCGACCGCGATCCTCGCGACGGACTTCCGCGAGGAGTGCGCCGAGGCGGGCGTGTCGGCCGCGACGCTCGATTCCGCCGCCGCGTTCCTCGACGAGGTGAGCGTCGTCCCCGACGCGGCCGCGGTCCGCGACGCCGCGACCGCCATGCACGACCCGACCGAGGGCGGTCTGCTCACCGCCCTCGTCGAGACCGCGAGCGCGAGCGAGACGGTCCTCGCGGTCGAGCGCGACCGGATCCCGGTTCGACCCGAAACGGAGGCCTGCTGCGCGGCGGTGGGCGTCGACCCGCTGGCGACGTTCGGCTCCGGCGCGCTGCTGGCGGCGGTGCCGCCCGAACGCGTCGGCGAGGCGATCGACGCGCTGGCGGCCGCCGGGATCGCCGTCGGCGAGATCGGCGAGGTGCGGGCGGCGGACGGGGCGGGCGGTGTAGACGCCTCCGACGCTTCCGACGCCTCCGACGCCGGCGCCGTCCTCCTCGACGGCGATCGGATCGATGAGCCGCCTCGCGACGAGCTGTACCCGTTATGGGAGTAGCGGAGGCGGAGGAGCCCTCGGGGGAGCGGGCGGCCGCGTCGGACCCCACACCCCGATCGCTCACCTTTTTTCCGCGTGAGACCGAACCGAGTGTCATGACTGGCGCACGCGTCGGCTCGTCGCTCACCGACGAACAGGAGGCGATCCGGGAGCTCGTCCGGGAGTTCGCGGTCGAGGAGCTCCGGCCCGGAGCCGGCGAGGCCGACGAGGCCGAGTCGTTCCCGGAGGACGCCTGGGACGGGCTGGCCGAGCTCGGGCTGACGGGCCTGACCGTCCCCGAGGCGTACGGCGGCTTCGACGCCGACGAGACGACGTACGCCGTCGTCAACGAAGAGCTGGCGTACGGGCACCTCGCGGTCGCGACCGCGCTGTCCGTCCACTGCCTCGCCACGTCCTGTATCGCCGAGTTCGGGAGCGAGGCCCAGCGGGAGCGCTGGCTCCCGGAGATGGCGGCCGCGGGCCGACCGGTCGGGATGTTCTGTCTCTCCGAGCCGCACGCGGGGTCGAACCCGGCGGAG
>NZ_NHPF01000088.1:0-13441 GCF_002252925.1 Halorubrum sp. Ea8 | reverse complement strand
CAGGGCGGGGAGGATGTCAACCGGCGTTCTTCGACGCGTTTCAGAACGTGAATGATGTCGGGACGAAACCGGAGACGGAGGTCGAGTTGAAAGCGCCGTTCGTCGAGTGGTCGAAAACGGAGATCGCAGAGCGTGGCTTGGAACTCGGCGCGCCGTACGACATAACGGGTCATGCTACCGCGATGAGGTGCCGGCGTGCGGGACGTGTGATGCGTATATATTCCGGATAGAGGCGTTCCAAAACGCTGGGTCGCGCGATCTGATTGCGTATGCTGAGCAGCCGGATTTCCCTAAGATGGTTCGTCGTGTACTCCTCGACGTGTCGGGCAACATCACGTCCAGATAGCGTTAGCCGCTCGTTCGAAGTGCGATCAGTATCAGTACCATCCCCAGGATGGTTGAGAGCTGTGTCACGGCACCGGCGATTGGATCCTTTATGCGATCGGCAAAAACGACGGCTGAACCAACGATGGCTGGGACACCGATAACGAGAATGAACCCAATGCAAAACAGTAGCATCGGTCGGCTATCACTGCGGCGATAACCGACATAGGCGATATAGGAGATGCTGAGCCCAAGGACAGTGATAAGTATCTCACCGGAGAGCAGCAGCCAATCTATCCCGGACAGTTCCTGAAGGCCGACCGGTTCCAGAGTCATAGTTGCTCGATGAATCGCGTCAACCGATCGGCCATCCGCTCGGTCCGTTCGAGCTCATACGAGTACGTTCCGTCGTCCAACTCGATGACCAGTTGATCGAATGTCGCACGGAACACTTTCTCTTGTGTGCCGTCTCCGGTTGGCCGGATGCTGGCGGTCAGTAGGTCGGACTCCTCGAGACGTTCGATCCGGCGGTAGATAGTAGGCTTAGAAGCGTCCAGCCGGTCGGCCAAGTCGTTGACTGTCATGGGTTCGCTGCTCGTTTCGGCGAGGATAGAGCGTGCAGTCTCGTCCGCGAAGAACCCCGCGAGCGTTTCGAGGTCGCTCTCCCCGCTCATATTCCTGTCAACGAAAGAGGAGAATAAATCTCTACTCCAGTTTCACCGCGTGAAGTTCGCCTCAAGGACTCTATAGCCATCCTCACGAACCGCACGGAGTATGAACCAGACAGAGTCCCCGCCAACCCCCGACGGACTCCCGGTTATCGGACACGGGGTGGCGTTTTCGCGGGATCCCACCGCGGCGATGGAATCGTGGGCTTCTCACGGTGATCTCGTCGAACTCTCGTTTCTCGGGGAACCGATGTACTTCGTAACCGGTCCGGAGATCATCAAGCAGATTCTCGTCGAAAAACAACGCAAGTTCAGTATCGGCCCGGAACAGCGGGAGACGTTTTCGGGGATCGAAGACGAGGCGATGACGACTGCGACTGGCGACAAGTGGAAACGCCTGCGACGAGCCGCCCACCCGGCGTTCACTCGTGAGAGCATCGCCAGTTACGGCGACCGCATGGCGGCCGTGACGGCGCAGCTTGTTGACGAGTGGGACGACGGTGAGCGGTTCGATGTGCACGACGAGATGCGTCGCTTGACCGTGCAGATTCTGGGAGAGACGCTGCTGAACGAGGACCTTCGCGGGCGAGAAGACATCGTCACCAACGCCGCAGACGCCCTCGTGGATCGGACGAATTTCCGAAGGCCCGGTCAACTGCTTCCGGAGTGGATTCCGACGCCGACTGACCGACGGTTTCGACGGACCGTACGGCGGCTGGACCGATTCGTGGAGAGCCTCGTCGAGGAACGACGCTCCCGAGAACCGACGAGCGACGAGGACGTGTGTGCGATACTACTCGCTGCACACGAGGACGGCGACCTGACGCTATCGGAGGTCAAACAGAACTTAGTCGCGTTCTTAATGGCGGGCCACGAATCCCCCGCGGGTGCGCTCACTCGTGCGTGGTACGTCCTCGGAGAGCGTCCCGACGTGTACGAGTCAGTTCGAGACGAGTACGACGAAGTCGTTGACGGAGATCGGTTGACTGTCGAGGGGTACGATGCGCTCGAATACACGCGACACGTCGTCGACGAGACCCTCCGGCTTTACCCCCCGACGACCGGGATCAACCGACAGGCGACTGAACCGGTCTCCTTGGCCGGCTACCAGTTGCCGGCGGGCGCGCGGTTTCTGATCCCGCAGTGGGTGCCCCATCGAGACGAACGGTTCTGGGACGCTCCCGAGACCTTCGACCCCGAGCGGTGGACGACTGACACTGACCGACCGGAGTACGCGTATTTCCCGTTCAGCGGTGGTCCCAGGACGTGTATCGGTGACGACTTCGCACACCAGGAGTTGACGCTCGCGCTGGCGACGATGGCCGGTCGCGTCGATCTGGACATCACCGCCGACGGGCCGCTGGGGTTCACGCCGTCTGTGCAGCTCCGTCTGACGACGAATATCACTGCACAGGTCAGTCGAGGCTAAGAAACTCCGATCGAATCGTTCATCGCCTCCGTGACTATGTCTGGACGCGCACACTCCACGCGGTTTCGGAATCCCGATGTTGCTATCGTCGGTGGGGGATCGCCGGTCTCTGTACGGCTCTTGCGCTTCGGGATACCGAGCACGACGTAGTCGTATACGAGTCGGCAGATGAGGTCAGGGCGACCGGTGCCGGACTCTGGGTTCCACCGAACGGGATGGCGGCTCTCGGCCGTCTCGGTGCCGGGGAAACGCTCGCCTCCCGGGGCGTTCTGCTGGACGAGATGGAGATCCGAACCACCGCTGAGACGCCGCTGGTCAGCACTGACGTCGCCACTCTCGCTGCTGAACTGGGCTACGATCACGCGTTGCTCAGTGTTCACAGGGCCGATCTCATCGAGGAGTTAGTGGCGACGTTGCCCGATTCGACCGTCGTCTGTTGCCGCGAGTGCGAGTCGGTCGGCACGGCACCACCGACGGTGTCGTTTACCGACGGACCGACGGTCTCGCCGTCGCTGGTCGTCGGGGCGGACGGCGTCGGCTCGTCGGTCCGCCGTTGGATAACGTCAACTACCCCGGAATACGCCGGTGCAGTCGCGTTTCGCGGACTCACGGATGCACCTGTACCCGACGAGGCGACCGAGAGGGGGACCGTTTACTGGGGTCGGACCGGGAGCTTTGGATACGCTGCTGTTGGAGCCGAACAAACGTGGTGGTTCGCGTCGGTCTCCGCGTCTACCCCGCGGGAGGTGCCGGAGCTGACCCCGTCGTCGCTCCGGACGCAGTTCAATGAGTTCCCCGACCCCGTCCCGACCCTGCTCGGGAACACTGCCCCGGAGGATCGCGTTCGCACGCCGATGACAACGGTCCCGCCATTGGAGACGTGGGCGCACGGACGAGTGCCACTTATCGAGGCGCCGCTCACGCGATGGAACCGACGCTCACGCAGGGAAGCGCACACGCATTGGAGAACGCCGTAGCGCTCGGTCGGTCGATCGACACGCACGGGTTGACACCGAGAGCGCTGGACGAGTACGAATCTCACCGGAAAGAGCGCGCCGAGGAACTACGGAGGATGTCTCGAACAAAAGGCCGGATGGCGCGTCTCCCGCACCCGCTTGCGAGGGGAATTCGGAATCTCTTATTCCGCATCGCCCCGGACACCCTGTTACGGCGTCAGAGTCGACGGATGTTCTCGGCATCGATGTGATCGATTTACCGTAGCGACGATCGCGCTCTCTCCCGTCTACACGTACGTCGTGTTGCGTGCAAAGTCGGTGTTCGCGGCTGCGTTCCTTCACGTGGTCTTCAATACGGCGTCGTTCACCGTTATCGCGGTGCTCACCGCGGACAGTGAGCTACCGACACAGTTGATCGGAACCACGATTGAAATCGCCGGAACCGTCGCATGTATACTGGTCTGTGGGCTGATCTACCTTCATGGGACGCCGCCGCTCACTCGTGACGGTCTCGCTTGGGATTCGTCCAGACCGTCCAAACCACAGTCAGTGACCGCCGCCTAACGCCATACCCCGCTCGAGTGAAACTCGATGCTGATATCGAAATCACGCAGGCGCCTGTACGCGAGTGCTGTCATCTCCCGTCGCGGGCTGGCTTGCCGTGCCGCAGCGATGAGCAACGGCCGTTTACGAATGAGCGGGGGCGTGATCTCGGGGCGGTTTACACCGTAGTTTCAATATCGCAACAACTGTGTCGTTTCGTATGGAGACCGAACGGACAGCGGACGACGTTTTCGGGCTCTTATCCGACGAGATCCGACTCGACATCCTTCGAACGGTCGCACTCGCACAGCACGAGGAGAAACGAACTGGCGTCGCTGCGCTCTCGTTTTCGGACATTTACGATCGGGTCGAGGTAGATAACACGTCGAAGCTATCCTACCACCTCGGGGAACTCACTGGGACGTTCCTCCGGAAACACGAGGACGGGTACGCGTTTACCCACGCCGGTGAGCAGTTGATTCGGTTCATTCTCTCGGAGAACTACCAGTCACCGCCGGACGTTGGGCGCATTGAAACCGACGGTGTCTGCCTGTTCTGTGGGGAATCGGCGCTTCAGGCGACGATCGAGGAACAGTATTTCACGGTTCGGTGTGCGGCCTGCGAGCGTCCCGCGTTTTCCTATCGGGTCAGACCGGCGCAGGTACGCGCGCACACGGGGACTGACCTGATTGACGCCGTTATCTGGGAACAGGCGAGCGACCTGCTCAAAACGCAGCAAGACGTTTGTCCGGACTGTGCCGGTCACTTGGAAACCGAGGTCGTAGATGCCGAAGATGAACCCGTGGGGAGTGGCGTTCCAGTGGCCTTTGCCGCGATCAGTGAGTGTCAGCAGTGTCTGCGGCAGTTGGGGCTTCCGCTCCCGTACGCGGCCGCCTATCACCCGGAGTCGATCGCCTTCCACTGGGAACGCGGTGTGGATATCTTGGGGACGGGATTCTGGGAATTCCACCGGTATCTCAACGACGGCCGGTGGAGTTCCGAACGCGTCGAGACCGATCCCGTGGAATATCGAGTCGAGCTACAACGTGAGACGACATCACTTCGACTGTATCTCGACGCGAACGCCGTGGTCACGCGAACCGAGCGCGTACAACGCAGAGACCAGGGTGAACGGCGTTCGTGACAGAACATTTTCAAAACCGTCGTTTGGAGAATCGGATTGTCTCGGTAATGAATTGCCGCCTGAATCTCAGATATCCTCTTCGGCCGGGATTTCCCTCAATCGAGGTTTTGAAACGACTCTGGTAATATATCAATTATTCGATAATTATTAAGGGGCGGTAGTGCGACGATCCGAACGTCGAAACGGTGCTCGAACCAATGACGCCACACGACACGACCGAACGGACCCGATCTGCCGAACCGCCCGCCCGCTACGTCGACAACCTCGCCGAGGCACACGGCGTGTCCGGCTACACGAAAACTCCCGACGGAACACTCGTCTACGCAGCCTACGACGACGGGACGTACGAACTGCAGACGCGAGACGAGCAACTCACCGACGGCGACGGCGATATCATCTCTCCGACATGGTTACACGGACGCGAGTCGATTCTCGCCTACCGCGACGAACACGGCACCGAACAGTTCGATCTGCTGGAGATCGACCCGGAAACCGAGGCGATCGAACCGGTCCTCGCCGACCGGTTCCTCAACTTCAAAGCCCGGCAACACCCGACCGACCCGAACCGGATCGCGTTCGTCTCCAACCGTGATCGATCACTCGACCTATACACGCTCGACCTCGACGACGGCGCAGTCACTAGGAGATCCGAGGCCGACGAACCGGTCATGGGGTACGCCTGGTCGCCTGACGGGGAGCGCCTCGTCTATCAGGCCGGCACCTTCGATGACTCGGCGCTACGACTCGTCGACCTCCAACTGGAACGAGACGACGCGTTCATCGACGAACCGAACTCCGAGCAGTCCTTCGCTTTCACCGACGACGGCTACGGCGCGTGGTCGGAACACGGGATCATCTTCACGACCAACCACGAGACGGGCTACCGGGAACTCGCGGTCGCGGACGGCGACGGCGACTACGCACTGCGTTACGCGAACGGCCGTGACAAGTACGACCCCCAATGGACGACCGACGGCGACATCGTCTTCCTCGAAGCCCGCGGCGGCGACCGGCAGGTACGTCGGCTGAGCGACGGCGAGGTCACCACCATCGAACGGACCGGGATGAACACGGACGTCCAGGTCATCGATGGCGACGTTTACTACAAGCACCGGAGTCCGGCCACCGCCGGCGACGTCCGCCGAAACGAGACGACCGTCGTCGAGGAAGGCTGGGTTGACGTCCAGACGGTCGCTCCCGAGGAGGTCACGTACGAATCGTTCGACGGCCAGGAGATCGCGGCCCGGCTCTACCGTCCCGTCGGCGACCCGATCGGTGGCCTCGTCAAGGCCCACGGCGGCCCGGAGGCCCAACACTACAACCGGTTGGACATGGTCACGCAGACGCTCGTCCACGCCGGGTTCGAAGTTCTGGCCCCGGACTTCCGCGGGAGCCTCGGCTATGGTCGAGAGTTCCGGAAGGCGAGTGACGCCGACCTCGGTGGCGACGACCTCACGGACGTCGTCGCCGGTGCCGAGTACCTCCGCGAACGCGGTCGCACGAATGTTGGCCTGCTCGGTGCCTCCTACGGCGGGTACATGACGCTGATGGGCGTCGGCGCAACCGACGGGTTCGACGCCGGCGCGAGCGTCTGCGGTGTCGTCAACTGGGAGACGACCGCAGAGAACGCACGGGAGTACCTCGGTGCAGTCCTCATGCGGAAGCTTGGCGGCACTCCCGATGAGAAGCCGGATCTCTACGAGGAGCGATCGCCGATCACGTACGTAGACGACATCGACGTCCCGCTGCTGGTCGTCCAAGGTGCAAACGACCCGCGCGTCCCGCAAAGCGAGGCCGAACAGCTCGTCGAATCGCTCACTGACCGTGACATCGACCACGAGTACCTGCTGTTCGACGACGAAGGACACGGTGTCGTGCGGACCGCAAACCGAATCGAGTACATCACGCGGACGGTCGCGTTCTTCGAGGCGCAGCTCTGACTCAGGACACGAACGAGACCACTCCATACCAATGCCGTCCACAAAGCACACCGAACGGGACCACACGCACCGCACCGAACGGTCGATCGGGAGCGCCCCGGCATCGAATCGACCGATGTCGATCTCCGAGATTCAGGCGTCGTACGCCGAGTACGCCGACTGGCTTCACCGGTTCGAGGTCGTCGACCGAGCCGTCACGGGTCGGTACCGGCACGCTCGATTCAGCGATGTCTCGGGACGGGTCATCGATGTCGCCTGTGGCACGGGGACGAACTTCCGATATCTGCCCGAGTCGGTCGATCTCGTCGGGATCGACATTAGCCCGGAGATGCTGGCCAAGGCCGACGAACAACTCGCCGACCTCGGACTGGACGGGACGCTCCAGCAGATGGACGCACAGAACCTCGCGTTCCCGGACGACAGCTTCGATACGGTCATCTCGGCGCTGTCGACGTGTACGTTCCCCGATCCCGTTGCCGCCCTTCAGGAGATGGAACGGGTCTGTAAACCCGACGGGACGATCCGGCTGGTCGAACACGGGCGCAGTGATGTCGGTCCAATCGCGCGCTACCAGGACTGGCGGGCCGATGCCCACTACGCGAAGACTGGGTGTCGCTGGACGCAAGAACCGCGCGAGATCGTCGCTGATGCGGGCCTGTCAGTGCAGGATACGACGACCGGACTGTTCGGCACGATCACGACGTTCGACATTGACCCCAATGAATGATACGACCAATGACAGTACTCACCGAAACCACGATCGCCATGACGCTAGCGGTGCTCGGCGTCATCGGGACACCCGTCTGGTACGCAGTGGCTTGGCACGGGATCAGACTGCTGAAATAAATGCGCGATATGATCAGCCAGAGGAGTTGTAATAGCGAATGAGTGTCCCAACGACTGAGGCGGAAGAAAGCGCTGGTTGGCCGCCCACGTTCCACGGTCGGAGTTGACTGCCGTTCGCGTTCGTGGTGGCGTTTTCGCTGTGGGTGATGTTTTCCACTCTCTCGTTTGGCTGGTTGTTCGGGGCTGATCCATCGACCGTCACCAAGGCGCTATGGAATCTCCCGTCTAGAGTCGTTCAGTTCGGGCTCGCCCTGCTGGTGCTGCGGTTCGAAGACGTGCGGCTTCGGGACCTCGGACTTGGCCGCCGACAGCTCGTTCCGGCACTCGTCGCAGTGGCCGGCTTTCTGTTCGTAGTAAACGCGGTCGTAGCCGGCCTCATTTTCTTTGATACCGGGCAAGTGTCCATCGAACCGTTTGGGCTCTACCTGTCAGCACCGCTGGACTACTCCACGACTGCGCTCGTGGCGTCTGGCTTGGCACAGTACGTGTTCGTCGGCCCGGTCGAGGAGATCGCGTTTCGCGGCTACCTCCAGAACAAACCGACCGACCTCCTCGGACACCGACCCGCGCGCGTCCGGACTGCCGTGGCAGTCGTGACGACAGCCGTCGGATTCGCTGCGTTGCACGTCCCTACCTTACTGCTGGTCGACGAGTTCCCATCGGGCAAGCTGCGGGTACGCTCGTGTTGCTCACGCTCTCCGGAATTATCTTCGGGACCATATACGCCCTAACACACAACCTGTTTCTGGTCGCCTTCCTGCACGGCATCGGGAACTTCTGGCCGCTGGTCGTCGATCCTGGCCTGGGAGCCTGGCCCAACTGAGGTGTGATCATCGCCCTGTACGGACTAGTCGTCGTATTGTATCGTCGGTGGGCCTCTGTTACGGTGCGGACACCGGAACGCACCACGATGAAAGGTAACAAGCGGTGTATTGCGACTCCGATAGATCTTGTACACCCGTATCACTGTGGGGGGTTCGTTTGGTACAGGCGTCGTTTGTTCGAACATTCGCTTTAAGATCGTTCGCGGCGAAGCCGACGTATGACACGAAACTGGTCCCGTCGTGGCGCGCTTACAATAGGGGTGAGCGGGCTCGCAACCGCACTTGCCGGCTGTCAAACGTCGTTCGCTTCAGATGAGACCCCGATGCTGGACTTGATAATCAATAATAGTACACCCGAACCACAAAACGTAGATGTCGAGGTTATTAATCCCGACGAGAACGATAGCGAGGCGTTGGTGTACGAGCTTAGCAAGGACTCGGGAGGGTCGGGAGGAGAGTACATTGAAATTCCAGCCAACTCGGAACGGACGTTTGAAGCTGTTGCCGAGGACGAACGATATACCATCCGTGCTACGGTCGATCGGGCGTTCGATAAATGGCGGCACTATCACTATACTACTGCTCCCGTAGACTACGACGGCCAAGTCTTCGTTCTGATTGCCCGGCTTGAAGAGACCGGGAGGGATGTCATCCGGTTTGGTCCGGGGCCGTAATCACAACCGCTGTACGAGCCGGTATCCGCCGAGGCCGAGAAGGCCGATCCAGACGCCGGCAAAAAGTAAGAACCCGATCGTCTTGGCTTGCAGCACGCCGACCATCTCGATGTAGGGGGCAGCGAAACCAACGGTGGCGACGACGGCTCCAGCCCCGATAGCACCGGCGCGCATGCCCTCACGCTCGGAGGTCAGTGCCACCCACCCAACGAAGATACCGAGTGGGATCATCGTCAACCACGCCGTCAACAGTCGGAATGGGAGGTCGAACCAGCCGTGGCCGACCATCCCAGTCTGGAGCAGGAACTGGTCGTCACCGTCCTTAATCACAACGGCTGCTTCCCTCAGGTCACGTTCCTCACCGTACGTGAACTCCTCCGAAAGCTCGTCTTGGGTGTAGGCGTCACAGGTGAGGACGAATCCCTGACAGACGACCGGGGTATACTCGTTGTCCGGAGCTGCTCTCGTCCGGTCCACGAAGGTTTGGGCAGTCGGTGAGAGCTCACTATAGCGGTAGGTCGGTGCCTGCTCGACGGTTTCGTTGTATTCGGCTGCCGTGTCCGGGACGATTTGGTGGTGGTATCGGTAGGAGTCCTCAGCCACGTAGGGCGAGGCGACCGTCCCCGGGTAGGAGGCGAGCCATAGGAGGAGGACCGCGACGGCGATACCGGCGACTTGGAAGGTTCGATTGGAGGGCGACATCGAAATACCACCCTCATGTCCCTAATCAACAGTGAAGTGCTTTCGGAAACACTCTCATACGGGCAGTGTCGGTACACCTTGTTGCTGGCTTGGGTGGAAGAATGCAAGCAGAGGGATGTTTGGACGCCGGATCTCACTCGATTGATTAGGGAAAGACGGCTCTGTTGAAATCCTCTATTCGTTACAGTTCTTAATGTCCCCGCTGTATACAACGCGCATATCTTCGATAAGCCAGATTGGCGGCTCTGTTGAAATCCTCAGAAGTTGATAGTTTCACATCCCCCAATCGCTCAGTACAGAGGACTCACATACCGACGTAGAACGCTGATATACCGATATTATGTCAGAAATCGTGTGCGAGATACAGAGGATGAAGTCAGCACAACGGCTTCGTTTATTTCGCGTCAAATCGGATGGATCACCCGTTAGTTGAACGTGCGAATGTATCGGCTATTCTCCGCTACGACTGCGCTCGTAGACGTAGCTGAAAACGAGGCTGAGTGGGACGGCTATCCAGATCGTCCACACTACCACTACCAAGATGGTATCGGGGTACAGCTCAAAGAACGCTCCGAGGAACTCGGTGAGCGAGGTCGGCGGGTCAACTCCCCCGTATGGGTTCAAAAACTCGTAGCCGTACACCGGAGCCAGTAGCAACCACACGGCAGTTCCGGCAGGGTAGTTCCCGGCGACCGTGACCAACGCTGCGACGGCACTGTAGTATGGGACACTCGACGGCAGGGAGCGCCACGTGAGCGCCCCGACCACGAATCCCGTGGCGAGGTACACCGGGACCGCAGACAGAATCACCCCTGCGGAACCCAACGAACCCGCAACCAGCGTACTCACCGGAGCAAACACGATTCCACCGGCGAGGACACCGGCGGCCATACTGTAGCCGGCCCCGACGTCCTGTCGGTCTCCGAGCGGCAACCGTGACGGTCCGTATCGACCGTACAGCCGCACCACTCGGTCCAGCCTGGCTACCATGACACTCTCTCCACATAAATTGTACTTGAACGTACTTTGTTCCGTCGGCTGTACAGTGTCTTGCTGTCTATCTCCCCATTCGGGGCAGCCTCGGCTCCAGGGTAGCCCAGATACAAGGTAGAACAGTCTACTCGCTGAATAATCGAAGACAATCCAATCGATATATTTCTAGTCTGTATTGACCGATCCGACCAGCTCGTTTTCTGAAGAGCTTCTGTGCGAGATACGCGCGCTGTATTCAGCAACGCCAAGGAGATCTCCTCAGTTTCTGTCGGTAGTGAGGTGCGAGATACAGAGCATGACTACATCACCTTGGCCGAGCTGAATTGAGCGGTAACTACAGAGGAGAAAGTTACGGAGAATCAAGGAGAAAGCCTCGCGCTTCAGCGCGGGGATGAATCCGACAAACGATGATACAAACCACCGACGATAGCGCGGCCTGATATTCCAGTAGATACTTAATATAGCACACTTAATTACAGTTGTAATGGTCACGGTGACTGTCACCACGAAGTTCCACAATCCATCCCTCTCACGGCGGAAAGAGTGGCAACGCGCCACTCGACTCTACCGTGACACCAAGCAATTCTGTATCAACGGATGGGAGAACGGCGACTTCGGGAAGTCCGTGACCACGGCCAGTATCGACAACGACCTCTACTCGGCCATCCAGAACCAAGCCATCCGTGAGGCGAAATCCGATCATAATAAGCACGGGGAAGTTCGCTACCGAGAGAGTCAACCGTTCGCCATCAACAACCAGAACTGGGAACTTGACACGACCGAGAACGGCACAGTCGTCGTCGGCTTCCCGTGCGTCTCCCAATGGTGGTACACACCGATAGAGGTGTACGACGACATTGCCGACTCCGTAGACCGACTGGTGGAGGGTGACGCTGACAAGACCCGCCTACAGGTGTACCGTCGCGGCGACGACTGGTACTGTACGTTCAACGTGGAATACGACGCCGACACGTCGGGTGAGACACCGATCGGTGTCGATATTGGCCAACGACACATCCTCGCTGTGACAGCTTATGGCGAGGATGAGTCAATGCTGGTGTCTGGTGGTGAGGCGAAATATGTTCGACGCAAATATCGTTCCCTACGCGATTCGCTCTCGGAAGCGGGTGCGCTTCGCGCACGTAACCGTGTAGGTGACAAAGAACAGCGTCGAATCAAAGACCTGAATCACAAACTCTCCCGTCGCCTCATCACGTTCGCGGAACAGTTCGAGAACCCTGTCATTCGGATGGAAGACCTCGAAGGTATCCGCGAGGACAGCTCATGGTCAGGTGTTCACTCGTGGCATTTCCACCAACTCCAACAGTTCATCACGTACAAAGCCGAACGTGCTGGGATTCGTGTTGAGCAGGTCGATGCGTACCATACCAGCCAGCGGTGTTCAGCGTGTAGTTCGATAGGAAGCCGTGATGGCGACCACTTTTCGTGTTCGGAGTGCGGTCGAGGACGCCACGCGGACCTGAACGCTTCAGAAAACATCGCACAACGGGAGGGTGAACCATGTACGGCGTAGCAGTTCGGCTGACGCGAACCGTACTACCTCGCTGGTTGGATAGCCGGCCGTCTTCGACGCCCGCAGATTGCGGGGAGGAAGGCCCCATTGACAGGGCTACACGCGCTGAAAAGCACACCGTTGGTCACAACTCGGTGGCGACCGTTGACGGTCCACGCGAAAGCGTACTTGAGGCCCGAGGAAACGCGCAACCTGAATATCCCCTTCGGGGAATCCTCGCGCTTTAGCGCGGGGAGGATGTCAATGTGCTTCGTGATCAGTCCTTTCTCTCCCGGTACGCGGCTGCATAGAGCCCAAGCGCGGAGAGAATCGTCACCATCGCTGCGACGAACATCACACCTGAAAACAGCCCTTCGGTCGTTCCTGCAGCAGCAAACATAATTGCAGCACTGCCTGCGACAACACCACCCTGCTGTGTCCTGTTCGAATTCTCTGTCTGGAGGGCCATACTCTCCATTATCTGAGGCTGCATAATAAATTTAGTAACCGTGTTCCACTGCTGGCAAATAGATCCCCGGAAGACGCAAATGAAAGAGAGAGTACAGGCCGGTTTTCAGTTATCCGCACGCTTTACACGGCCGAACTCTTGCTGGTACATATGGAGTTACTTCCACAGATGGTGTTCCGTGAGCCAGATGGACGAAGGAAGGGGCTCATCATGCTGTTCTTATCGTTCATCAGCCTCCTTATTTGGGTATACATTGGTGTCGTGCTCAACGCTTCTGACTTTTTCATCTTTTTTGCTATCGGGCTTGGATTCTCCGGAGTCGCCGAGTCGCTGCCACCGGACCGACGACGTTCAGCAGGAACACTTCGAATGCTAGCCGTCGGTACCTTCGTTGTCTTCCTCGGTGTCCTTGCATC
>NZ_NHPF01000120.1:0-3499 GCF_002252925.1 Halorubrum sp. Ea8 | reverse complement strand
GTCTTCGGCGCCCGATTCGGCGTTGACGGCCCGTTTGGTCGACCCCCCTCCGCCCGTGCCGAAGCGGTCGGGCCCCTCGTTGGGCCCCGCCAGCACCCCTCCCGACCACTCCTTCGTCGTGGCCCCGCCGCCCCCGCCGATCATCGCCCCGAGTGACCCGTTCACGTCGTTACCGACGTACCCGCCGACCACGCTGCCACCGATACCGTAGGTGACGCCGCTGTCGTTCGTGTCCGTTCCCGCCGGTGCCAGCCGCATAACTCGGTCCCCAGCGACGGTTAACGTGTGGCCGCTGGTAGCGTCAAGGTCGCCTTCGACGAGGGTGTCGTCGGGCGTCGCCAGTCCGTAGCCGTCGCTGGCGTTCGGGGCGGCCCCCAGCACGCCGATGGGCAGGCCGCTGGCGGCGGTGTTACGCCCCAAGACGCCGATACCGTAGGTGTTGGTGAACTGCCCGCGGATCTTGTACTCGACACGACTCGTCGACAGGTCTACGGTCACAGTGGCTCCGGAGTTGACGACGAGACTGGGTTTCTCGACCGGCTCGTAGCCGAACTTGCTCGCTCGCACGTCGTAGGTGTCGGCTGCCACGTTGGCGCTGTACTCGCCGCTCGCGTCGGTCGTCGTTTCGCCTTCGAGCGTGTCGGATCCGGATTCGGTGATGGTGACGGTGGCGTCTTGGATGCCGGTCCCGCTGGCGTCGGTGACTGTCCCTTTTATTGTCGCCATTGATCGGTCCTCCTGATGGCGACGCGATGGTGTCTGCCCCGCGCGGGTGCGGAGCGCGTCGGTCGGTCGCCATCGATCCTCGGTCGTGCTCCTCGACTCGCCCGGTCCTTGTAGGTCGAGGTGACCGAGGCTTGGTCGGCGTTCGATACGTCCGGTCGGTAGTCCGATGGTGTGTCGGTCATGGCTGGTGGCTCCTCCGACCGCCCCCGGGAACCGCCGAGTACACCAGACAGGCTGTCACTCGTCCAATCACGGGAGTGGCCGCCCAATACACAACTCTATATTGGTAATTAGTAACAAAGTTTGGGAGTGACAGGGACATCTGTAAGATACGCGCCCTAAATTGCTCAAACCGATAATCGACGCGAACTGGCTGCAGGTGGCGCTACCAATTTTCAAGTACATTCTGTGGTACGTTCAGTTCGTGCTGTTTTCGCTCGTGACCTCGTAGAGTTCCTGCCACGTCTGGTCCCCCGATTCTGACTGCTCAAGGTAGACCCGTCCGCGAACCAACAGGCCGTCCTCGACACCGAAGATGATGACTCCCCGCTTGTCGATTCGCGTTCCGTTAATCTGTGTTCCCGAGTGCCGAAGCTCGGTCCAGACGGTATCTCCGTGCTCAACGAGATTCAGAACATCTACTTTGAAATCTGGTGTCGTTCGGAAGACCGTCTCCCAAGTCTCGCGTACCTGATCACTGCCGGTGAAGTTTCGTTCCGGGTGTACAGGCGTCTCCGTCCGGTAGTCTGGTGCAAACCACTCCAACATTCCCTCCAGATCGTGGTCGTTCTGCGCCACAATGATCCGTTCAACAACAGTCTTAGGATTCGGTTCCATATGTACCTCTACGTGTGGCGCCGAGATATCCCTTCGTCGGCCGCTCGTGTCTGCTATCCTAAACGACTGAGCCGCCTTTGATAGACGGAGATCTGACGTACTGATACAGTTAATACCTCTTAACCCCAATACATAATGATTGATTATAAATAAAGAGCACAAATCAACCGGAATCAGCAAGGGCTACAAGCAACTGATTAGCGAAGCAGCCGAGGAGGTCAAAACGTATTCGACAGCGGATGGTATAAAACGGTTCGGTGATGATGGCGTTACGTTCGTCGACGTTCGCGACACGTCTGAATCTCTCGAACACGGCGAGATACCGGGCGCGGTGCACGCACCGAGAGGGATGCTGGAATTCCACATCGATCCCGAGAGTCCCTACTTTATCAGCGAATTCGGTGACGACTCCGAGTTTGTCTTCGTTTGTGCAATCGGGAGCCGATCATTACTCGCCGCACAGCGTGCCAAAGAGATGGGACTGACCCGGGTTGCAAACATCGAAGGTGGCTTCAACGCTTGGAGAGAGGCCGGTGGTGCTATCGACGGGCCCCGCCCGACGATGTGACACATGACGTTCACCGCTGCAAACCGTCGTGCTTCGACTCACCTTCTGACTATGCGCTGTGTGTTCAGCAGCGCCTACGAGATCTCCCCAGTTTTTGTCAGTAGTGAGGTACGAGATACAGAGCGTGAGTTCAGCAGATCGGCCCCGTCATTCGAGGTACCGGTTCAGTTATGCCCCTTCGTTTCGGGTTGACCCGGAATGCTCATTCTCTCTCACCTCCAAACAGTAGGACAACAGATCATGAACCCCTCCCGGAGAATGTTCATTATTTCTACCCTTGGACTCGCCGGTCTCGGTTCGACAAGTGGCTGTCTGGATGTCCTGTCTCGATCAGAACCCGCGTTCCTTTCGTACAAAGGTATCAAGGTCCAGTGGGCAACCGACCGCGTGCAGGGATACGTCGCGGACCTCTGTTGGTTGTGGTCGGATGGTCAGAGTCGAATCTTCGGCTGGGAACCGGAGGAGTATCCCGATATCGTGCGGACTGCAACCGACGTGGCGGTTTCTGACGAGACGTTTCGAGCGCTCCAAGAGCGTTTTACTGGCGTGAGATTTCTGGTCGGTCTGTCGAGTGTCGAAACGGCCAATCTGTCGTTGTTGGAGAGCGACTTCGGACACCTCGACGTTTCACGGGAGCGATTCAACCGCTTACAGTTCGGAGACGGCATCCAAGTGAATCCGACCGACTCTGGTGTCCGTATTCGTGCCATCCAGAAGGGTGAACACAACGATCCAACCGACTGGACCGTAACGATCGGAACGAAAAATCTCGCTGAACAGTTTCCCGACAGCCAGGTGCCAGAGCCGAACTAACCGTAGCCAACGAATGCTGAATAAGCACTGTGTATCTTGCAAGGTGACTTCTGACAGGTATCGAATCTGCAAGACTGTCGCATACAAGCTATAGAGGCTACATCTATCACGACGCTATCGGTTATTCCGGTTAAGAACCGCCACAACGACCAATCACAGAGATGGGCCCTTGCTGGTGACCTGGCTATATATCTGTGCTAATAGCAAGGAGCAGTGCGATGGAATGTCAACCTATCTTTATATTTCTGCTCGTCGTATATGCTGCATCTACTCTCTCTTCAGTTGAGAGCGATAGCTCACCATGACCACTAAGGCAACTCCAGAAACCGATTCAGGCGGACTCGGACGGCGACAGTTCCTTGCCGGAACGGCAAGCGCCGGCACACTCGCCCTGGCCGGTTGTCTAACCCGGATGCCACGCGCGTCCGAACAGACCTTCGGAACACCGCACGAACTGATCCAGATGGGCGGTCGGGAACGCCATCTTGTATTTGGGGACGACGACGACCCCGATGTGTCTTTCATGCTTCGTCAAGACGTGCCCCTGCCCGCAAC
>NZ_NHPF01000064.1:0-1056 GCF_002252925.1 Halorubrum sp. Ea8 | reverse complement strand
ACCCGCGCGACCGCGGGGTCGCGGTCGCGCGGGTCCTCTCCGTCCCCGACGACCGGGCGGAGATCGCGGAGCACGTGCGCGAGTACGCCGCGGCGTTCGACGCGGTGATCGTCACCGGCGGGATCGGCAGCACCCCGGACGACGTGACGATGGAGGCGGTCGCGGACGCGTTCGACCGCGAGATGGCCGTCACCGACCTCACGCTGGAGTCGGTCGAGCGCCGGCTGGCCGCGATCCGCGAGCGCGTCCCCGACCGCGAGTTCGACGTCGACGTGGCGGCGGAGGCGGCGGTCCCCGAGGAGAGCCGCCCGCTCGTGACCGAGGCGGGACTCGCCCCCGGCTGCGTGATCGAGGGCGTCTACGTGTTCCCCGGCATCCCGGACGAGCTGAAGGCGACGTTCGAGACCGTCGCGGACGAGTTCTCCGGCGACCGTCGGTCGCGGTTCCTCTACACGGTCGAACCGGAATCGAACATCGTGCCCGCCCTGCAGGAGGCGATGGAGCGGTTCGACGTCGCCGTCGGCTGTTACCCCGACCGCGAGGCCGACCACAACCGCCTGAAGGTGACCGCGACCGACGACGCCGCGCTCGAGGACGCCGCGGCGTGGCTGCTGGAGACCGTCGACGCGAGCGAGACGCCGGTCCGTCGGAACTGGGACTGAGAAAAGTTGGAGCGGCGAACGGGACCGGGAGGGACGCGGCTCAGCCGGCCGTCCCGTTCTCCGGCGGCTCCGCGGGCGGCTGGTCGGGGCCGGTCGGGCCGGTCGGTCCAGTGGGCCCGCTCGGGCCGGTCGGTGCCTGCTGGCCGCCCGGACCGGGCGGCGTCCGATCGTTCGACACGAGGAAGTCCGCCAGGTTCCCGATCAGCGCGTCGGTGTCGGCGCGCCGGGCGTTCTCGGGCGCGAGGAAGTCGCTGTCGCCCACCGCGACCACGCCGTCGGTCCGGACGAGCAGCGGCGCCTCGGTGGCCGCGCGGGTCGTCGACAGCTCGCTCCCCTCGTTCGGGCGGAGCACGGCGCTGCCGGCGACCGTCGTTCCGACCGGCGTCGCGGACGG
>NZ_NHPF01000118.1:0-1045 GCF_002252925.1 Halorubrum sp. Ea8 | reverse complement strand
CTTTCGTCGAGCCCGTCGGGCCCGAGAGCCACATCCCGCACGAGACCCGACGGGCTCGACGAAAGGAGAACGTCGAAATCGAGCGGAACGGTCGGAAGGTAACGATCGACATCGTCGACACGCCGGGCGTGACGACGAAGGTGGATTACAAGGAGTTCCTCGATCACGACATGGAGAAGGACGACGCGGTGCGTCGCTCCCGCGAGGCGACGGAGGGGGTCGCGGAGGCGATGCACTGGCTCCGCGAGGACGTCGACGGAGTCATCTACGTCCTCGACTCTTCCACGGACCCGTTCACGCAGGTGAACACGATGCTCATCGGCATCATCGAGTCGCAGGACCTCCCGGCGCTGATCCTCGCTAACAAGACGGACCTTCCCGGAGCGAACGTCCAGCAGATCGCCAACGCCTTCCCGCAGCACGAGACGATTCCCCTCTCGGCGCTCGAAGGCGACAACATGGACGAAGTGTACACGAAGATCGCGGAGTACTTCGGCTGATGCCCGGACCGACCCCCAACGTCGACGGCGACGCGTCGCCCGACGACACGGACGACGGCGTCCGGATCGACATGATAAGCGGCGCCCGGATGGAGGGGCTCACCGGCATGGAGAAGATCCGCCTCATTCTCGACGGCGTCCGCGACGGCAACATCGTCATCCTCGAGGAGGGGCTCTCCCCCGACGAGGAGTCGAAACTGATCGAGGTGACGATGACCGAGATCAGCCCGGACGACTTCACCGGAATCGAGATCGAGACGTATCCGAAGGCGGAGACGACCGACCAGAGCTTCCTCGACAAGCTGATAGGTCGAAAGTCGGCACAGAAGCTCACCGTCATCGGTCCGGCCAACCGGATCGAGACGCTGCACAAAGACGAGAACCTCATCAGCACGCTCGTCTCCCGAAAATAGATGCCTCACCAGTGTACCACCTGCGGCCGGACGTTCCCCGACGGATCGAAGGAGATGCTCTCCGGGTGTCCGGACTGCGGTGGGAACAAGTTCCAGTTCAAGCCCGCGGGCGCGACGACTGACGAACCCCCG
>NZ_NHPF01000115.1:460-1638 GCF_002252925.1 Halorubrum sp. Ea8 | reverse complement strand
GTCGTCGGCGGCGTCGAGCGGCCGCTCAAAGCGACCAGCGAGACCACTCGCACCGCCACGGGCGTCGATCACCCCTGGGAGGCCGTCTCGGACCTCCTCTTCACCCAACGCACCGAGTTCTCGGGCGAGATTTCCCTCACCCAGCCGGCGATGGCGCTGGAGTGGTACCGCGACCACGCGGACGACGACCGGCTCGCCGAGAACCCGACCGTCGTCGCCGCGCTCGAGCTCGCCGAGGACCTCGACGCGCCCGTGACTCACGAGGAGGCGCGCGACAGCGTCCGGCCGATTCAGGCGGACCGCGTCTGGATCGACGCCCTGCTCGAGGAGTACTTCGACGAGGACGAGGACGGCGAGATGCTCGATCTCGTCAGCGTGCAGGCCCCCGAGGAGATCGAGACGACGCTCGCGGACCTCGTTCTCACCGGCGATCAGGAGGGGGAGATCCAGAAGATCGTGAAGGCGATCGAGCACCGCGAGTACCTCGCGAGCATCGGGCTCCGCGAGATCGGGAAGCTGCTGTTCGTCGGGCCGCCGGGGACCGGGAAGACGACCGTCTCGCGGGCGCTCGCGCACGAGCTCGGTATCCCGCTCGTCGAGGTGAAGATGTCGATGATCACGAGCCAGTATCTCGGCGAGACGGCCAAGAACGTCGAGAAGACGTTCGAGGTCGCCAAGCGGCTCTCGCCGTGTATCCTCTTCATCGACGAGTTCGACTCGGTGGCGAAGACCCGCCGCTCCGACGAGCACGCCGCGCTGAAGCGCGCGGTCAACACCCTGCTCAAGTCGATCGACGAGGTGTCGCTCGTCCGCGACGAGGTCCTCCTCATCGGCGCGACGAACCACCCCGACCAGCTCGACGCGGCCGCGTGGCGCCGCTTCGACGAGATCGTCAACTTCCCCAAGCCGGACCGAGACATGCGCTCGGACATCCTGCGAGTCGTCACCCGCGAGATGCAGATCGCCGACTTCGACCCCGAGGAGGTCGCCGACCGCACGAGCGGGCTCACGGGCTCCGACCTCCGGATGGTGTTGCGCGAGGCCGTCCTCGGCGCGCTCACGGAGGACCGGATGACGATCACCCAGGAGGACGTGATGGAGGCCGTCGAGGACTTCGAGGAGCGCGACAACCTCAAGAACATGGACATGATCGACGGCGAGGGCGCGGAGGTGCTCGG
>NZ_NHPF01000115.1:0-374 GCF_002252925.1 Halorubrum sp. Ea8 | reverse complement strand
GTCGAGCCCGACGTCGTCGAACGCGGCCGCGAGGTCCGACGGCGTCCGGAACCGCGACGCCATCCCGATGGCGTGCTCGGCCGCGACGAGGGCGCGTCCCAGCGGGTGCGCGGGGTCGAACTCTCGGATCACGAGCGCGCCGCCCGGCGCGAGCACCCGCGCGACCTCCCGGAGAGCGGCGTCCTGATCCGGCAGGTGGTGGAAGGCGTCGACGATCGCGACCGCGTCGACCGCGTCGTCTCGGAACGGGAGCCGGCCCGCGTCGCCGGCGACCCCGGCGAGCCCGCGGCCGTCCCGGGCGCGGGCGAGCATTCCGAGTGAGGCGTCGACGACCGTTATCTCCGGCCCGGCCAGCGCCGCGGCCGCCCGCCCCG
>NZ_NHPF01000014.1:0-4732 GCF_002252925.1 Halorubrum sp. Ea8 | reverse complement strand
AACAGAGCCGAGAGGTTGAAATGGTGAACACAGAAGTAAAAACAAGCAAATGGATGTACCAACCAGCACTATTGCTAACTGACGAACTAAGCAACGTCGTGGTGATTAATACACATGATAGATGACATTTTTGAGTTCATTATCGAACTACTGCTGGAGTTGGTCCCAAACGCGGTATGGAAGGTTCTGCTGAGTGTGGTCGGGATCGCAATGACGGCAGTCGGAGCGATAAAAATCACAGAGTCAACACGAATAGGGGCCGCATTAATCGCCGTCGGTACATTCCTATTTATAGGCTCTCTCCTCTCGTTGTACCGATCGAGCTAATTCTTTTTTATCACGACGCCGTCACGAGCACGAACGCGACGACACTGATGAGGAACACGATGAGTGTGAACACGAAGCCGGTCAGTTTCACTCGACGGCCATAGGCGTTGAGTTCTTCTCGGGAGTACATGATTGTAACGAGGCGAGACGGATGTCGGAACGGACTCGGTGGCCGTGGGTCTGGAATACGTTCACGCAGTCGTCTGTATTCGGTAAATGACCAAATGCCATAGAGTGTGAGCCCAAAGACAAATCCTAAAACCGATAGAAGCGCCGCAAGTAACGCGAATCCGACTGGATTAGTCACACTGACCTGTAGTGATGATCCCTCCGAATTCAACAGAAGTGCTACTATGGTTACGAGAGAAACAAAAAACACAGCTGGTGTAAACAGCATGAGACGCTTACTAACTCGAGACAGTGTATCCCGACTGAGCCCGAACACCGTGTTATATCGAGTTGGCTCGCGCTCACTCGTTTGACTAATCTCTGTATTTTGGCCAGGATTACGCGCCCCAATCGCATGAAGTGCTGTCAAGAGCGCCAGAAGACTCCCGAAACCAATGAATCTGAATGGAGCAAATATCGTTTGTCGCTTGAGAAACGCTCCACTAGGGTTGTCGGGGGTAACGTAGGCTGTAGCTGTCTCATTCGGTTCGTACGGCTCAATAATACGCTGAGCGTCGCTCTGGACGGTGTATATCGGCCTCGTTGAGCCTGGGAACACCTGTTTGCTCGTATATTCACGCCCCTGATATTCGTAGGTGTGCTCAACTGAGACGCGGTAGTAGAAGCGACGCCCATCAGATCTGCTGATATCGGTGCCAACAACAGTTGTTTCAACAGCGACAGCATCGTCAACAGCGTTCGATTGCTGGACGTAGTCATAACCTCCATACCCAGCGATACCAAGTCCGAGAATGAGCGCGAGAAGGATCAGCGGCGTAACCGTGACAGCCACCCCACGGAGAGTAAACTGCATTTCACCTGAATATTTTTAGGGGAACCAATAAGCCTGAACGGAGTGTTTCAACAGCAGCAACAGCAGTCAGTTGATCGCTATACCGCTGGACGAAGCCGACAAACTTAGAAATAAACTTACGAAACAACTATCCTCAGAGTCGGCTATACCACTCGACATATCCGTGTTTCCGGGCCAGTAACGGGTGTAATGAAATTATGGATGAATCACTTGAACAACCAGCGTGAGTGAGCGCAATGACACCAGTAACTGCCCAGCAGTTCAACGCTGTTCCATATAAAAATCCGAAAGCGAATCCCCTCCGCCAATGCTGCTCTCATTAGGACTCTCAGTTGCCGTTGATGTCGTTGCTGTAGGCCTGCTGGCGTGGGTAACGTGGCAAACTGCGAAGGATCGGTCCCCCCCAAATGCGGTCCCCTTTGCGCTAATAACCGCCAGTCTGTTGCTGTGGGCGCTCCTCTCGCTGATATCTGAATTTCCGAACGCGTGGGGGGTCGGATCGAATTTGGCTGCTATCGCGCAGGTTGTCCCGGTTGTGTTTCTTCCCGCAATATGGCTAGTCTATGTGCTTGGATATATCGGCCGAGAGACAGGCTTTACTCTTCTCCGAGGGGCGGTGTTTGTTCTCCTTACGCTCCCGCTGATTGGGGCAGCAGCCACGTTCGAGGGTGACCCAATGCGAGAGGAAATTCGTCGCTCACTCGCGTCGCTCGTCGGTACTGAATTATTCTTATTGTTCATAATTTACGTCTACGCAGCGTTTCTCTTCCTCAGGTACGGTTGGAACCACGGGCGTGTTTCAAGGACACAGGTTGGGATCCAGCTGGGAGCAATCTCAGCACCATACGTTATTGGGGGCTGGCTGGCCGGGAGTTTGATCATCGATGGAGTCACTGGCGGGTTGTTAGTTTCGGGAGTGTTACTTGCCGTTGCGATTCAACGCTATCCGGTATTGACGGGGTTCCCGAAAGCAGATTATGTCGCCCGGTCACGCGTCGTCGAATCGCTTCAGGAGGCGGTTGTCGTTGTCGACTGGGAAGCAAATATCCTCGATGCCAACGTGACAGCTGAAAGCCTGTTTGGGTGGACGACACGAGACGTGATTGGGACACCACTCAACGCGGCCGTTGACGGGTTCGGCGGGGTAGATCTATCAGGAGGTACCACAGAGGTCGCCTCGCTTCAGACGACAAAGGGCCGACGTCCGTTTCAGTACACGGTCTCCGACGTCGAACGCGACATGGGTGACAGCGACGAGGAGCCTGTGGCGCGGACAATTGTCTTTCGAGACGTGACCGATCAACGAACCCGGGAACAGCGGCTCTCAGTACTCAACCGAGTGCTTCGACACAACGCCCGGAACAAACTCGACGTGATCTTAGCGCATGCGGATCACGTAGAAGACGACACGCACCAGACAGCCATTCAAAATAGTGCCAGCGAGCTTGCCTCGGTCAGCCGGAAGGCACGAGAGGCTGAAGCGGTTATGACCGATAGCGTTAGCGCTCCGTCAACGGTCGACATTGCTGCTGTCGCCCACGAAGTCGCTGCGACGGCACGTGATGATTATCCGGATAGCAGCATCTCAGTCACCGCACCGGAGCGGCTGCAATTGACCTCCTATCGAACTGTTGTGCGCCGGCTCATGACTGAACTCGTTGAGAACGCTATCGTTCACTCAGATGACCCCGCACGAGTCGATATCGAGGTGGAACGAACAGCTGATGATATCCCGCAGCTCCGCATCGCGGACAATGGTCCCGGGATCCCAGACCGAGAGCGTGACTTATTGACCGAATCGAGCGAAACACAACTCGAGCACGGACTTGGAGTCGGACTTTGGTTCGTCAATTGGGCCGTAAGCCAACTGGGCGCTGAACTTGAGTTCCAGTCAACTGGTTCCACAGGCACTACTGTAGTCGTTCGTTTTTATCGGAACAAAGAGTCGATGCCGCAAGACTCAGACGGCAGTGATAATCGGTGAAGGCGTATTGACGCCATACTTCTAGAGGAATGTACTCTATTAAAACATTCGCCAAGTTGTATATTCTGACGCAGTTGGTGTCAGTACAATATCAGCAGAGGTCTTTCTTCGGCTAATTCAATTAACAATGATGCCCTCCACTAACACCAATATCCAGTCACTCCGGCAACCGATAGTACATGGTCTCCTCTGGTTCGTTGTTGTCTTGGTATACGAATATCTGATTACCGATGGCACACTATTTTCAGCACTTTTAGTGGCAATTATAAGTGCGATCTTCTATGGTGGGCTGATATACTTCTGGAATGTATACTGAACGAAAGTTCTACAGTATCAACGAACAAGTGTATGAGATTGAATAAACTGGGACAAAAAGTAAGCAACCCTCAATGACCAGCCGTTTCATCTACCTCTGACACGACCTACCCACACGCGGTGTTCCTCTGTGGCTCCGCCGGTCCCATTGGATAGTCTCAAAGGTGCGTTACTGTACATCCTCATTGGGATTGCTATCATCAGCTACGGGGGATACGATTACGTTCAACAGACAGAGGCAGTTCGAGAGTCAGTCGAGGTTGATGCGACTATCGCTGAACTCGACATCGAGACGGACAGCGGAACGTCATCAAATCCAGGTGCGAATTTCGATTCAGTGGTCGAGTTTGAGTACACCTATAATGGGAATGAATATACTGGAACAAAAATATATCCCGCAGATATTGAACAGAACTACGAAACGCAGTCAGGCGCCGAATCAGCTATTGAAGAGTACGAACAGGGGATACAGACAACCGCATATGTCTCTCCCGACCAGCCGGGAGATGCGTTTTTGAAAGATCAAACGTCAAACGCACCGATCATCGCGATTGTGCTCAGTGGAGTATTCACTCTCTTCGCAGCAGTTTCCGCCGTAAGGAAATTCTAACACGCTGAAACTGCGCTCGGGGTGATAAGTTGGGCGTGAGTCAGGTTAAATACGTTGCGCATCAGAATTATTTGGCCTGAGAATCGAATACTATGCCTCTGTTTCTGAGCTAGAGAGCGTGAATAACACCTATACAATTGCCGGATGCTGACTGAATTATGGACAGAAGCTCGAAGAGTCAGTTGTTGGTTTCTGGAGGAAGTCTTCTGCTAGTATTCCAACTAATTGTGTTTCAGCAGGCTTTCAATATTGTCGCAAATCCTGGAGTTTCAGGCACGCTGAGGAATGTTTTCAGTGGTGGATTGTTACTCATCGCTACGATCTGTATCGGTAGCGGAGCGTATCTTCGGTATTAGCGTATCTCAGTTATACAGGGTCTACACCAAGCGCCTGAGCGTCGATCGATTTTTGTGAAAGAGTAGCATACACACAGTTGCTGATGCCCTCCGCAGATTTACGGGGACAAACCTCCTTCGAGGGCCGGAGGGATGGGGGGGCATCAGCGTTTTCTACG
>NZ_NHPF01000061.1:0-1343 GCF_002252925.1 Halorubrum sp. Ea8 | reverse complement strand
ATCAGTGGCCGAACCTCGTGTTGCCGGGCAAGTTGCCTGATCTTCTGGTCGTCGTAGCCCTTGTCACCGAGTAGAATGCCAATATCCTCGGGGTTGCGCTTGATCAACGACGGCGCAATCTGGCTATCGTGTTTTCGTGTTGTCGTCACGTGGAGATCGAGGATTGCGTTCACTTTCGTATCGACCAGCAACGTCACTTTGAGCGGCTGAATCGTGAGTTCGGCTCGTTTCGTGTAGTGTTTTGAGGCGGACTGCGGTCGAATCCTGACGCATCAACTCCAACGACACCGCTCGTCGGAAGTAGCGTCGCTGAGAGAGTCAATATGGCACGCCAGACAGCCATATCAAGCCGGTTGAACGCCTTACAAAGCGTTGATGGCGTAGGAAGTTCAGCTAATCCGAGGGCGTGACGAATGCGCGGCATCTCGATCAGTTCGTCAAGCAGGCCACGATAGGTCGTNNATGGATCGCCTTCTCAGTAAATCGGAGAATCTGCGACTTCGGGAGGGCCTTCATCTCATCGAATTACACGGCGAACATGTAACTCTCTGAGGATTTCAACAGAGCCCCTAAAATGTAGTTTCGACCGGGTGTGACGGTCGATAGAACAGCATAGTGCCAGAATTCGGTCGTGTTATCATCGTTGATCGACCCCGTCACCCATCTGTTCTCCTTCCCATACCAGCCAACAGTCGTGAGGTCGTACGCTAGGTGGATTGGTTCCGACGGGGCGAGGTTTTCGCGCTCGAGGAGGCGACACGTGGCATTGATGAACTTCGTTTCAATGTCTTCCACCTCGTAATCCCCCTCGGTGCCCGCGTTTGGGATATACTCGAAGAGCGTCGAGGCTGAGGGGGTGTCTCTGTCAGACTGCCAGTCAAGAAGTTCGGCGCCGTTCTTCGCGGCACATTGCTCGATGGCGAGGTGTGCGAACAATCGGTAGATGTCCCCAATCGAATACTCGTAGTTGGGGGCCAACCGGTCGCGGTCGAACCGAAGCGGGGGAGCGACCAGCGCCATGTACTCGGCGACGACTCAGCTCGCCTCGCTCATTTTGTGGTCCATGCTGACCGTCCAGTCCTCGTCGTTCTCCCGGTAGTAAGCACGCGGCTTCGACGGGTACGTGGAAGTCCGGTCGAACGAGGGTCCTCGGGGGGTCAGCGCATAGAGCGCGGCGTTGTGACTGTACTCGGCGGCTTCAGATAGAAAGTCGGCGTCGAATTCACTGATGGCGCTCGAAAGTTTCGAGTAGTGCGTGCCATCACCGGAGGTGAAGCAGGCTTCGCGAGCGACAGGACCCCCCTTCTCCAGAATCTGTTGGAGTTCACGATATCCCCCGACGA
>NZ_NHPF01000153.1:0-2622 GCF_002252925.1 Halorubrum sp. Ea8 | reverse complement strand
CGAACGGAGCTACGCCGGCGGCCCGGTGACGGTGACCGTCCTCGACGAGGAGACAGGCGACCCCGCTCCCGACGTCACCGTGACGAAGAGCGTCGGAGACGGCGACAGCCGGACGATCGGCACCACGGACGCCGACGGGGTCGTCAGGACCCTCTCGCCGGCGGAGCCGTACCGCATCACCGTCGTCGACGAGCCCCGCGTCGTCGTCGTCGACGACCTCCGACCGATCTCGACGCCCCGGCTCGTCGACGACGAGTAGCGCAGCCGCGTGCTGTCGCCGGCGCGCCCGAGCCCGCGGACGCGACTTCAGTCGGGTGTTCCAGGGTTGGGCGTTCCAAGACCTCCGGAATTCGTCGCGGTGCTCTTGTCGGTCCCGCACCCATCCCTCTCCATGCGCCTGCGCGGCCGGTCACTCTCCCACTGGGCGCTCCTCGCGGCGCTCGGCCAGCTCGCGGCACGCGCGCTCGCCGGCGGGGCCGCGCTCGTTGTCGACCCCTCCGGCGCGCTCGTGGACGCGTCGCCGGCCCCGCTCGCCCCGACGCCAGTCGACGACTTCCTGCTCCCCGGAGCCCTGCTCGTCGCGCTGTTCGGCGTCTGTCCGGTCCTCGCCGGATACGGGCTCCACGCGGACCGCTCGTGGGGGCGGGCCGCGGCCGTAGCGGTCGGTGTCGCGCTGGCGCTCTGGGTGGCCGCCGAGACGGCCCTCGGGTTCGCCCGCCCCACGCGGGCGCTGAATCTCGCCACCGCGGCCGCGGTGCTGGCGCTCGCCGCGTCCCCGTCCGTCGCCTCCTCGTCCGACGGGACGACCGGGTCGAAGAGGCGATGAACCGGTCCCCTCGCCCGTCGGCTTCCGTCCGGACGTTTTTAGCTGATGCCGCGGCCAGCCGCCCCGTGCTCCCCGACCGCTCACCGACCCACCCGGGTCCGTCGTCGAACCGGAACGCCGCTGGCGACGCTTACCGCTCCGATCGGGCGCTCGCCCCGGTCGCCGGCGTCCTGCTGCTCGCGATCACCGTCGTCCTCGCGGGCGGCGTCGTCACCGCTGCGCTCGCCGCTCCCGCCGAGCCCGTCGAGCCCGCGCCGACGGCGTCACTGTCGCTGTCGGCGGCCGGCGATCGGGTCACGGTCACGCACCGCGGCGGCGACGCGCTCGACGCGAGCGAACTGGACGTGCGCGTCAGCGTCGACGGCGAGCCGCTCGCCCGCCAGCCGCCGGTGCCGTTCTTTTCTGCGGCCGGCTTCCGGCCGGGACCGACCGGCGCGTTCAACGCTGCCAGCGACGGCGACTGGTCCGTCGGCGAATCGGCGTCGTTCCGGATCGCGGGGACGAACGACCCGGCCCTCGAACCGGGACGGACGATCGCCGTCGAGATATCGGTCGGCGGACGGCCGGTCGCGGCGCTAGAGGCGGTCGTGGAGCCTGGATAGTAGAGCGACGGCGTCGCTCGCTCCGCGCGCTACTCCTCGGCGACCCGGGCGACCGTCGTGATCGCTCGGGGGCTCCGCGGCGTCGCTCGCTGGATGTGGTGTTCGAACGCCTCGTAGCCCGCGGCCTCGAACATCCGATCGGCCTCCTCCTCGTCGTAGAAGAGCATGATCGCGTCGGCGATCCGCTGGAGGACGGGGTTGTGCGGGTAGTCCGGACCGACGACGAGCACCTGCCCCCCGGGCTTCGCGACGCGGCGCAGTTCCCGAAGCCCCTCGACGGGATTCGGCCAGTACTCGATCGAGCCCGACGACCAGACGACGTCGAACGTGTCGTCGCGGAAGGGGAGCCGCTCCGCGTCACCGCGGTAGAAGTTCACTCGGTCGCGCTTGCCGAACTTCTCGAACGCCTTCTCCATCTGGTGCACGCTCTGGTCGAGCCCGTGGACGTCGTCGGCGTGTTCCAGCAGTCCCTGCGTGCCGAACCCGGTGCCACACCCCACGTCGAGCACTTTCGGGTCGTCGCCGAACTCCAGCCAGGAGAGCGCCTCCGTCCGCATCTCCTCGGTCCAGTTGAAGCGGTTGACCTGGTCGTACACCTTCGAGAGGTACTTGTAGAACAGGCGGGCGTTCGACTTGTCCTCGAGGATCCCCATTACCGTATCCGTAGGGTCGCCCGCCCCATAACGACACGGATCCGCCACCGGGACGGACCCGGTTCGACCCTCGCGCGGGACGTCGCCGACGGTCCGGTCCGACCCGCTTATCCGCCCGCCGACCGATCCACACGTATGGACCCGACGACGAGCGGCCGGTTCCGCGTGCACGACCGGCGGCCGCGACCGGACATCGAGGACGGTTCCGATGTCGACGGTGCCGCCGCCGACGCCCCCGAGGAGTTCGTCCTCGTCGAGCTCCCGGACGGGCGGATCAATCCGACCGCGCCGGACGCCGAAGAGCAGTTCGACCCCCTGTACGCGACCGCGGAGGGGTACGAGGGGGAGATCGCTGAGCGCGTGGCGTCGCTGGAGCCCGGCCACGTCGTCGACGCGACGCTGGCGTGGACGGACGCGTCGGCGCGGATCTGGTCCCACGTCTCGACCGCCGCCTCGAACATCCCCTCGACGTCGTCGGCGAACCGGAACCGGCTCTCGCGGACGACCTCGACGTCGACGAACCGCGCCGACGCGTCCGTCC
>NZ_NHPF01000125.1:0-4759 GCF_002252925.1 Halorubrum sp. Ea8 | reverse complement strand
TCTCCCGTTTCGAGGATATCCGCCTCCATTTCCGGCATTCCGGGGCCGTCATCTCGCACGTGGACCTCAATCCACTCGTTTTCCAACTCGACGAGTTCGATCTCGACTGTAGCGTTATCGTTCAGCTTCACGGCATTTTCTACCAACTCACGGATAGCCTCTCCGAGCGTCGTCTGTAGCTGCACCGACCCATCGCCAGATATCTCAGTCAGGATCGTTGCGTCCTCGTGTTCCTCTCGGATTTCATTAACGACCTCTCCGATCAGTGGGCCAGCCTCTGTCGTGGCTGCCCCACCACCTTCCGGATTGAGGACTTGTTTTATCTGTTTCATTTTCTCTATCATCTGCCCCCACTTGTCAAGAATCGGTTTGACGGTCTCGAACTGTTCCGCCCGTTTTTCTGCGTCCGTCTCTCTGCTCATCAGCTCTGTCCAGCCTCGGACTTTTGTCAAATCGTTCCGCATGTTGTGTCGCATCACGCGCTGCATGACGTTCAAGTGGCGACCATACCGCTGCTGGGCTGTGATATCGCGCCCCTCAGCAACGAGTAGGGTAATCTCGTCGTCTTCATCTGTCACGGGTTTTATCGAGAAGTCGATTGTTGCGAAGCCGTTAGCGCCCCGCACTTCCGTTTCGTAGCGGACGAAATCCCCGCCTGAGGCTCGCTCAATTGCGTCCTGAACCCGATCGTAGACTGTCTCGGAGTGTGTCCACCACTGGGCTTCATAAAAGGGGTTCCCGACGACGTCGCTGCGCTCGAACCCGCCGAACTCGAGGGCGGCGTCGTTGACCTCGATGACCGTCCCGTCGGTGTCCAACAAGCCCGTGAACTGGAACGTCTGGTTGAAAATGCTCTCGAACCGCCGAGCACGGTCTTTGGCTTCGGTCACATCCCTGAGGTAGACGATCACTCCGTCGATGGCGTCGTCGTCAAGCATGTTCCGGTATCGACTTTCGATATTGAACCACCCGCCATCCGGAGATCTGAGTCGACACTCTGCGGTGACGCTTTCGGTTTCCTCAACCGAGCTAAAGAACGCCTCCATCGCGTGCTCGCGTCCGTCTGGATGAACGTAATCGAAGAGGTTCTCGCCAACGAGGGCGTCGGGGTCGTAGCCGAACACCCGCGTCACCGACCCGCTGGTGTAGGTGATTGTCCCGTCGGGATCGAGGACTGTAACGACGTCCTCGGACTCTTCGACGAATCGCTCGGTTCGGCGCCGTTGGCGACGGCGTTCGGTCATGTCGCGGACGATCACCGCATACCCGCGAAACACCCCATCGTCGGATTCGAGCGGCGCGTACCGGACGTCGGCGTAGAACTCCGACCCGTCGGCGCGAACTCGCCACCCCTCGTCGGCGCTCTCACCGGCGAGACGCGCCTGTTGTATCAACCGCTTCGGCAGGCCGGACTCGCGGTCGGACTCAGGATGGAGTTCAGCCATCGACATTCCGACCGCCGCGTCACCGTCGTACCCAAAGAGGTCCTCGGCACCGGTGTTCCACGTTTGAACGATTCCGTCCTCGTCGACGATGAGAAAGGCGTACTCGTCGACGCTCTCGGTTAGCAGGCGGAACTGTTCGCGTTCCTCATACAACCGCTGTTTGCGGCGCACTTCATCGGTTACGTCTTGCTGGACACCGATGTGGTTGACCAATTCGCCGTCATCGTACACCGGCGTCACCGACAACCGATTCCAGAACTGCTCGCCGTTTTTGCGGTAGTTCCGCAGGTCGACAGTCACCGGTTCCTCGGCGGCAATCGCCTCACGGAGTTCGTCAAGCGCCTCCTGATCTCTATCGTCTTCTTGGAGAAATCGACAGTTCCGTCCGAGTGTTTCCTCTCTGGTGTAGCCGGTCTGTTCGACAAACCCGTCGTTAGCGTATATCAGCGGATTGTCCTCGCGGTCGGGATCGCTGATCGTGATCCCGACGATAGCCTCGTCCATCGCTCGCTCTTTCAGTTCGAGCTCTCTCTTCCGCTCCTCGAGTTCGCGCTTTCGCGCTCGCCGCTCGGTAATGTCCCGAACGGTTGCGACCGTCCCGACAAGTTCAGCTCCGGTAGCCATCCGGTTCGTTATTACCTCGAAGTATCGGGTGGAGCCATAAACTTCCACAGGGACAGGATCCGTATCCTCAAGCTCGGTATTCGGACTGAACGACCGCTCGAACGCCTCAATAGTCGTAAGGTCAGTATCGGTCGCTGAGTGTAACTCCTGTCCCTGCGTGTTCGTTTCGACGAGTTCACCGTCAGTATCGTACACGAACGTCGCGTCGTCGGCTTCCTCGAAGAATCGTGAGCGGGCAGACTGCTCGATCTGTCGGAAGGGTTTCCCAACGAACACTAACACTCCCGCGAGAAACGCGGTCACACCGACCGGTTCGAAGCTCAATCCCAGCATAATAGGCGGTAGTAGCTCGGTCGGTAGCGTGCTGACAGCCAACCGCGGTATGATCGGTGACAGCGCGAGGACTCCGAGCGCCCCGAGACTCCCAGTTGGAAACGCCGATTCACGCAGCGTCGTGAGCAACCAATAGAAACTGAGTGCCACGAGTGCGTACGTGAGCGAGAACGAGACCCAGTAGAACAACTGCGGTTCAACCACGAGGTGTAGATACGGGCTTTGCTGTAGTTCCGTCGAGACGTACAGTCCGTACAGCGGGTTCGTGAGCTTAACGATGAGGAGCCCGAGATAGGTGCCGACAGCGAGTCCACGGTAACGTCGGTCGCGATGGTATGACCGACCGGTGTACGCGGAGATAAAATACATCCATGCACCCACGCCCGTGAGCCCCCAGATGAGTCCCCCAATGTAGAGCGCGTTGCTAAGCGACTCGCTGGTGGTAACCAGCCCAAGCGCTTGGAACCCCAGCCACAATCCGTTGGTAAGGAGGACCGCTCTGAGCCCGAGCTGCGTATCTCGTCGCCGCAGCCGTGAGCCGTACGCAGCACCCACGAAGCAACTGACCGCAATCCCGGTGAAAATGAGAAAAAGCCCCCAGCGACCCGTACTTGGGTCCCCTGAGATGGTTAAGAGTGTGTAAAAAGTTTGCATACTATCTAAAATAGATGAGTTGTTTTATCAATTGCGGAATGCGAGACCGTGAGCGCAAGATTCGCAAGCGCATTCTATCAGGTGGTTCAGGATTTAGATGGAGAAATAAGCAGTTCCATTGCTGACTACATCCTCTGTATCGGTCACGCCGACCGTGTCAGTTTCAATATACAACGGTGCTAGTGACCTCTGTGGTGCTTATAACTATCGCGCAAACCGACGGACAGCACAGGGATTAAACGGATTCTTTGAAGCAGTGCAACGAAACCCCCGCGAGTCTACTTCTATCTCAACCGCCGTTTTCAGACGTTTCAGTGGCTCTATTGTCCGCTAACAGAAGCAATACTGGATTCGGGCAGAATTCGTTACGAGTCGTGCCGACATCCACACGGCGACGATACAACTTAGTATATACGGACGCAAAGCATCTGTATATGTCTGATGCGGATACCGCAAATGGTGACGATGGGCCCGAGATGGTCCAGATCAATCTCCGACTCAGCAAAGCGTTCCTCGAAGACATCGATACGACGTGGCAGGAACAGGGGTTCAACTCCCGGAGCGAGTTCCTCCGTTACGCTGCCCGAGACGCGGTGAAACATCCAGAATTTTCCCGCGAGGGGTGGAAACAGATCGCGGCGAGCGAGCACGATCTCCGTTCGGGCGACGCCGAGCTGGTCTCTCGTGAGGAAGTCGTCGAGATGATGGATCGAGACGAAAATGACGAGTGAGGACGACTGGACCTGGAAATTCACGCCGCGAGCTGCGGATCAGTTCGACTCACTCGACCCACACGTGCAGGACCGCATCGTCTCGAAACTCGACCAGGTGGTCGAGTCGGAGTGGCGCGACCCCGACGAGTACCTCGAACCGCTGACCGGCGGTCCGTTCGCGAAACTCCGCGTCGGTCAGTATCGGCTCGCCTGCATTCTCGACCGGGGTGAGTCGGTGCTGGAGGTCCATCGGATCGAACACCGAAGCGGTGCCTAGCTGACGACGACTGACGGAATCCGATCTGCAACCGAACGACAGCACGGGGATTAAACGGATTCTTTGAAGCAGTGTAACGAAACCCCCGCGTTTTAATTTCGGTGGAAAAATCGACTCGCGTCACAGCTTCGATCTCCGCCAGGTCGGGCTTTAGATACGGCTGACCGACCGACGAAAGGTCCAGTTCGTCTGCAATAAGCGCGTACTCATCGAGGCTATGTGGACTCAAACAACCCACTGTTGAGGTCGGAACTGCGGAAGCGCCGGGCAGTTAGAGGGCGCGGCGGCGGGCACAATACATGTCCGGGCAAGAACACAATCCTCTAAACAGATTCTTTGTGGTTGATGTCTACACCCCATCGACGGGCGGACATGGGAACTTCCTCGAGACGTTTGTCTCTGTCCACTGCGGGCATCTTATCGAAACGAGTTGGCATATATTTATCATATTTGAATACAGAGCCCCGGAAATCAGCAGGACGGCCCTGATCAGTACGGATTTCATTACCCACAGTGGAACAGCTTTCGAGTTCTGAACCTCCAGTGCGTACAAATTAGTGAGAGATTTAATATATCTCTCAGCTGGCGGTCATGTTGCGAAATGAGAGTGAACTGTTATTTTCGTGAAAGTCCTCGTTTGACTGCTGAGCGAATTATCCGGTATCACGTGAAGATACTGTGGTGACCGTACCCGCACAGGAATATATTGCGTA
>NZ_NHPF01000091.1:0-5607 GCF_002252925.1 Halorubrum sp. Ea8 | reverse complement strand
CCTGCTAGTTCACCGAGTGTCTCAAAGCTGGCCTGTACGTGATCGCTGAATGCGGTTTCGGTTCCCGCATAGACACCGACAACGCCGTACACGCTGGAGCCGTACACTAACGGGAGCGCGAACACCGACTGGACTCCGTCCGCGAATCCAGCGGCACGAACCGCGTCCGGGACTGATGGATTCTCGCTTAACGATTGCACCAGTTTGGGGCGCTGCTGTTCGACCGCTCGCCGTTCCGGGGTAGCCTGTCCACTTTTCACTGCCTCGCGGACCGCCGGGAACAGTTCTCCCTGCTCACCCGCAACGCCGCTCATAACGAGTTCGTCGCCGTCGACGGCGTACTCACCGGTCCATACGAACCGGTACTGGTCCGATGTCCCCAGTTGGTCCCGGATAGTCTCCATGACCGCGCCCTGAGACGTAGCTCCGACCAACCCCTCAAGCACGTCGGCGATCAGAGTATCGACCATTTCGGCCCGCTCGGACTCCGAACGAAGCCGTTCGATCGTTTGCTTGTTGGTGCGTTTTTCAGTGATGTCGGTAACGTAGACAGTTGCCGCATCGTCGTCAGGAACAACTGACACTGACAGCCAGCGGTCGACTTCTGGATAGTACTCTTCGAATGCTACATCAGATATCGATGTCCCTTCGAACGCCTTTGTGAGCGACCCTTCGACCGACTGGGGAAACACCCCAGCAATTGGCTCACCGTCAGGTGTGTCAGTTGTAAGGATATCGGCCGCCCGATCATTCCACGCGCACACCACCCCATCTCGGACGGTGATAACTCCCATCGGTGCTTCTGCGAGACGATGTTCCAACTCCATTCACGTAGGGACCTCCTCGTTCTATCGGTGTTTTCCCGTCGGCTAGTTATACGTGTTGTCCGGTTAAACCGCAGTTTACAACTTAGATACTGGTCACTGACACCGGTGTTGTTCTGTCGCTGTTTCAGAGTCAGCAACCCAAGAAGTGGATTAAATGTATAGTTGTAGAATACAGGGTATGCCCTCGAACACCCAAGGCCGTCGAATTTCTCAAATCTGGCGCGTTGTGATTCTCGGAACAATAGCTGCACTACCCGCAACTGCTGTAATAAATTGGCTTCCGAACTCTGAAGCGACTGCTGGTGGCGGGGCAATAATAGTTGGGCCAATGGTCGCGGGCGCCATCGCGGCTAAGCGCTCGGTAGGGCCGAGTGCTGCTGGGCTCCGTGCTGGCTTTCTAGGTGGTGTGGTTGCGGTATCTGGATTTATCCTTACAGAAGCCACGGCTGTAGCGTGGTCACTCAACACGATCGTGTTCTTCCTTATCGCCGTCGTGATGATTCTGTGTCTCTCGCCGGTGTTCGGCCTTATTTTTGGTCGGATTGGTGGCTGGGCAGCAAACACTGTCGGTGGTTTCGGAGTCGACCAAGCATCGTGATCAAGTGATAATGAGTTGTTCGCTTGCTTTGCTCCCGGCTTGTTAATTAAAAAGGATGACTTCGCCCCCAACTCCAGCTAAATAGTGGTGAACATGAGCCAATAGCCTGCGTGCGTCGTGATTGGCACAGTCAAATTTTTTGTCCGCTCGTAGGCACCAGCCGCAAGGATAGCTAAAATGCTCGTGAGGAGTATTGACACAATCCCACCCGAAAAGAACAGATGGCCCTGTTGAAATCCTCTGAAACTGACAAGTATCGCGTGCCGAATAGAGAGGATACAGTCAGCCGGGGGCTACGATATTTCACCATCTAGATCCCGAACTAACCGACAGAACGTGTCTGTGAATGCGACATAGAACGCTTGTATTGGGAGTATCCGAACCTCGACTTACCAGTTTAGTCTCCTACTGAAGTCTCAGTCTGACCCAAACACTGCCCGAGTCAGTGCACCACCGTAAGCAAGCCGTGAACCGGCCCACAGTGCACCGAGCGTGACGCCTATCGCCAAGAGGTATGGAATTGGCTCTGGGAGCCGGCTGCTTGCTATGCGGGCGAGCCGGTCCGCTAGAGCGAAACCACCGAACCAAACTATCAAAAAAGCGATGTGCTGGTGAAGAGACTTCTGTCGGCGTGCGTGGCGGTAACCGACGACGAGAAAGCCTACGAGCAGCAGGACGGCTAGGATTACGAAGGTGAGAGAGCGGAGTTGTCCATCGAGCGCAAACGCCGAAGGGATGCCGATAACCACTGCGAGAACGAAGATCGTCTGGGCAATAAGTCCGATATCTATCTCAGTATTGGAGGGCTGTTCGGTCACAAATTGCGGTCAAGAACGATGAAACATAAAATTTCGCCACACGAGATGAGTCCGTTCATCCAAATTGGCTACATTCTACGACACCGACTAGTCCGTCTCTCGTGACGCCCACCGTTGTCAAAGGTACTCCGCTGAATATACATGCTGTACGACTACGCCGAATAAAAAAATTTATCACTTTATAAGCATTTCAACAGAGCCAAATATTTCGTCTAATCTGGTGTATGAGCCCCTGTATTGACCACGACCGGATCAATATATCACTTACTGAGGATTTCAACAGAGCCGAACAGATGTATTCCACCGAAAAGGAGACCGCCAATAAGCACCCGACAGGGCGATCCGATCGCCGGTTCCAGCGCATCGTGGACTACCCCTCTGTATAGGATCTCTTCCATGGGTGTCATAGCTGCGAACATGATCACCAAGCCCGGGACAATGATCTCCGGGTGGTCGAAGAATACCCGCCACGTCGCAGTGCCACCGTGCGTGGTGTAGCTCAACCCGAGCATTGGCAATACCGGGGTCACCGCTCGCACCGCCATCTCGTACCCGATCGGTATGAAGCCAATCCACGCAATCCCTTCAACTGAGGGCATCTGAATCCGGTCCAGCGGATTATAGTCGTCACGCCATCAAATGTAAACACAGAAGAATCCCGAGCGGTGGGACTTTCAGGTTTACGGAAATCAAGGAGAAAGCCCCGTGCTTTAGCGCGGGAATGAATCCGACAAACCCTACACAACCGACATCATCAACTAGCCCGGCATCGAACATAGTAGCAAGCCAATCGCGTAAAGTATCAATCGGAAGACTCGGGGTCGCTTCCCGCCGACACGGACGGTTCCACGCCCACCACTTCGGTTCACAACGAGGTGGGGAGTGCGTGGTTGAGACTCGTTCACCGTCCTCACAGAACCCGTAACCCCGCTGGGACGGGCAGTAATGCTCGTGTACGAGAGGGGGTGACGGCTTAACCAAAACACGCCCCGTTCGCGGTTGCACTTCGCCACGAAGCTGTGTGGCGGAGTACGGTCGATGGCACGACCCGTGTCACGCTCCTCGAAACGAGGGGCGTGAGTCCTCGCGTTCGCACAGTCCGTTTGGGACTGGGCGCAGGGAACGCCACAAGCAGGGCGACTCGCAACGAGTCAGCGTCACCACGCGCTCACCGCCCTGACGTGGAGCGCACGAACCCGGTACTCCCTTCGTGGGAGGAAGTTGCCCTCGGGGGCTTGGGAACGGCCCGATGCCCCACGAGGGAATCCTCGCCCTTCAGGGCGGGGAGGATGTCAAAGTCCGCTTATCCTGCTTCTCACCGGGTCAGATATATACTATCAAATTCTACGTTTCCGCACTTGAAACACCCTATTAGCCATTATTAACCCGATTATCGTATAGAAACACATGATACTGGAACATTATCAGCCACCGTCTCTTCGCAGAACCGTTTGTTACTTGATAATCGGTGTAGGTTGCTGTGGTTCTAATCAAATTAACTACTCTGCCGCTGTCACCCGAAGATCACATGCTCTCAGTGTAGACAGGCAGTCACTAACGGAGGTACAGTGCTGAGGATCGGCTACCATTCATGAACTCTGAGCAACCACTATCCTTCAATGGAGATAGCCGCTGGGCGATCGCCTTCGTGGCGTTACTCTTTGTACACAACGAAGTCCATGAGATCGCGCACACGGGAGTCGGTCGTCTCATTTGTGGCGCGTGGGGACCACGAAATTTCAACAGTTGGCAGCTTGCTTGTTCGAAAACGCCGGAGATTGTTTTGGCACCACTCGCGGGACTTCTTTGGAGCTACGGGTTGATGTGGATCGGGTATCGGTTATTGAATCCGACAGAGTCACCGGTCAAACGGTCTGTAGGATTTTGTCTTGTTTTCGCGACAATGCCCTTCGGTCGGCTGTATACTGTGGCGCAGTCCGGAGGTGACGAAATGGTCATCCTGCGTGGAGCCTTCCCGACCGCTGATCCAGCAGTGCGCCTCGCCGTCGGCCTCAGCATCGTTCTGCTACTTATTGGTCCCCCACTATACCGAGCCGCCAGTGTACTGTCACAGAAACGGCGGTGGATCATTTTTACTGGGATGCTTCTCCTTCCGTTTGTTCTATTCCTCGTTGTCGTACTGCGAATCGCAAACCCACTGCTCGCATCTGGAGTCTTGACTAGTGAGGGGCTACTCGGCTCGCCGCTGCTTGTGAACATCTGGACCCTGTTCTGGGTGATTGTCCTATTATTATCGTGGCGGCGATTGTCCACGACACTTATCAGCAAGAAATGATATATTAACTTATATATCTGAATTTGCGAGTGTATTCCCACAGGTTGAATTTCTCAGACCTGTATTCGCCATAATATGCGGAGTGCGCCCTCCACAGTACCGCACCGAACGACCTCCGACTTCGCAATTATCGCAGCAAATATGATTCCCCTAGCCGGCGTACTCATCAGCGGCTGGAATATCTGGACCCTCCTGGCGCTCTACTGGATTGAGGCTTTTAGTACGGTCCTTCTCGGTGCGTTAAAATCGCTGTTCGCGAAGCAAGGTTCGCCTGATCTCGTTGGACAGCGGGAGCCGCTCCATGAGTTACGACACAAACGAGGTGGATGGCATTTACTCCCGACGCTTCCACCGGTGTATCCACGAAACGTGCCGTTTGCGCTATCTATCCTCGGCCTTTGGATATCTACTATCGTCCCAATCACGCTCCTGTCATGGATTACGGTCGAAACCGGAATAACAATTTCATGGCCGGTCGGTGTGAGCATCGGTGCGCTGTTGATTGCGCAGGTAATCGAGTTTCGTGTCGGCTATCTCGAGACCGGGGAGTACGAGACGGTGTCTGCCCGCGAGATTCTTCAGCGACCAACCCAGCTCACGATGGCGATGATGCTACTCGGGATGGTCGGACTGACAGCGAGTCAGGCGGCAGGTGTCGCTGTGCTCAGTGGATTTGTGCTCGTGAAAACCATCCTTTCGGTATCGGGGGAATCTACTGGACCGATCGCATCAGGCTTGCGAGCACTTCTTGATCGGTTTGGTGACGACGATGAACTCCGTCGTCCGCAGCCGGAATCTGACCCCGCTGACGGGGATATCCGGGCACGTGTGACGGTCAGCCCGAAAGCGGTACTTCTCGGAAGTACCAGCGCGATACTGCTAACCGTTTTTAATCGTGGCGTAGCGGTTCTGATCTTCGGAATTATCGCCGCGATCTTCACCGGGAACATCTTCTGGGGCAGTATCGGTCTCTGTATACTTCTCTGTATTATTGCGGTCCGGGTCGGCAGCTACTACCTCCGATACGGTACCATCGAATACCAGCGACGCGGTAATTCCGAAGATCAG
>NZ_NHPF01000057.1:0-2173 GCF_002252925.1 Halorubrum sp. Ea8 | reverse complement strand
GTAGTCGGGATTGAACGCGAAGATCTCGGCGTAGACGACGAACCAACGGTCAGTTGGACGGAACGCGGCAACGTCCTCACGGAGCGGATCGACCTGCGTTCACCGATCCTTATGAGCACGGCCGATCGTTTCAGGAAACAACGACGGATGCCCTCCATCGCTCACCGCAGTCGTCAAAATCTTTCCGGAGCCACTGGGTTCCTCCCTGTCCTACTCGCCAACCTGATCCCGCTCGTCGGTGTACTCCGTCTCGGCTGGGACCCCGCGACGCTCGCCGCGGTGTACGCGGTCGAAGTCGTGCTGTCGATCCCGCTGGCGGGCGCGAAGGCGCTGTTCGCAGCCCGACCGCCACCGGAAGACCGCGATGCGGGCGTAATAAGCGTCACCGAGGCGCCGCTGTCGAGCAAACGCGGCACAATTCACTCGATTTCGTGGCTGCCTCCCATTTACCTTCGGAATGTCCCGTTTGCGGCGGCCGTCTGCGGTGCGGTTGCGTGGATCGCACTGGTCGTTGGCGTCGCGTTCTCGCAGGTGTTCGACGTCCCGGCCCTGCTCGGTCGTCCGGGGGTACTCGCGTCGGCGCTCGCGCTGGTTGCGGGCGAGACGATCGACGTTGCCCGGGACTACTTGGGTCGGCGACGGTACGCAGAGACCTCACCGTATGCGGTTGTGGAGACGCCGACGAGGCGCGCGTTCTTCCTCGTGTTTGCCCTGTTCGCGCTCCCGGTGCTTGACGCGGCCGCGGGCGGTGTCGCCGTGCTCGCCGCGTTTGTCGCCGTGAAGCTGCTCGTCGAGTGGTCAGCGTTCCGGGCGACTCACGGAAATGACGCTTCCAGCGGTGGTCGGATCACCAGCTGGCTCGCCGGCCCGACTGACTCGCCGGAACCGCCAGAGCCGATCGCGATCCCCGACGTCGAGCCCGATGTCCGGGTCTCGGCTCATCGCCGAACTACCGTCGTCACCGCGGTCCTGAAGACGCTCACTCGCGTCGCCCCAATATACGCGACCGGCTTCTTCGTCGTCTGGCTCGTCGGTCTCGGGCTGTTCGTCGGTGACGCCTCCGGCGCAGTCGTCGTTGGATCCGGAATCGCTGTCCTCGCGCTGTACCTCGGTGCGCTCGCTGTGAACATCGCGGGGTTCGCGCTCACCTACGCACCGATCGAGTACCGGCGGTACGGGTGCCAGCTGATCGCGTACGACACGTGGCTTGACGAGCCGCAGTGGGCGACCTCCGTCGATCACCTTCGTGACGCAAGCGTAGTCCACACCCGGCTCCCGGATCGTACGTTTGGCACGCGAACTATCGAGCTGACCACCGGGTTCGGTGATAATGAGACAGAGCGGTTCGTCGGCCCGGTTGGCGACGGTGAGGCACTCGTCTCGGCGTTCGACGTACCAATTCAGTCCACCGATCTGCCGCCGATGAACCGACGAATCGCCGCGATCGCGATCGGTATCGGACTCGTCGTCGGTGTCGGTGCAGTCGCGTGGCTCGCCGGGCCATGGGGATCTACGGGCGAGCTCGTGCAGAGCCTTGTTCTGTTGCCGTTCCTCGTCTGGCCGACATGGTTGCTGTGGCGGCGAGCGTACACCGAACCGGAATGAGCGGTCCTGTTGGAACTCTCAGGAAGGGACATATTCTTGTCTGAAACACCCGGTTACTGAAGAGAGCATTCTGGTCGTCCCGAATTCTTATACGAACTCAAGGAGAATACCTGCTGCTTTAGCCGCAGGATGAATACGACAACGTGGGATCAATCCACGTTCGACGGCCTAGTTCGAATTTCCGATGCGTACTTTGAAGTTCCAAAACCACTATACGATAGTAAGGTTAGGTCGGAACTGAGCGGATGCCGAACGACCTTCGGAGGCGGTCTCCCCGCCGCTCAATGAGACAGTATCCGAAACACCGACGCGGTGAACGCAAATCCTCGAAGGGTTCGTCGTTGTGTCTGTCGGTCGAGCAAGCCGAAGATAACTCCGAGTCCGGCGACGTATCAGCGACTCCCTGCTGGCACAAACAACAGATGGAATCAACGGCGTCGAGGATAGGAGTATCGGCGGTTTGGCACCGCCAGTCAGCCACCGAACACGACGACTGGGTTAGATGTGAACTCCCGTGAAGCGGCGGAGTCATGGTTGCGAACCTGAAACTCCCACCGCTCGGGATTCC
>NZ_NHPF01000117.1:0-6373 GCF_002252925.1 Halorubrum sp. Ea8 | reverse complement strand
AACTACGACCTCCCGTGGAACCCGACCCGCATCGACCAGCGGATCGGGCGACTCCACCGTTATGGACAGGACGAGACAGTCGAGATCCGGAATCTGTTCTTCAAAGACACCCGTGAGAGTATCATCCTTGAGCGACTGCTCGAGAAAATTGATGAAATCGAGGAGACACTGGGGATGAGTTCCGACGTGCTAGGACTGGTTCTCGAAGATGTTGACCTCGAAGAACAAATCATGTCCGCCCTCGCGAGCGGAGAGAGTCCAGAGCAAATCGTCGATGATCTCGAGGAGATCGTTGAAAATCAAGAAGAGGCTGTCCGACGCGTGGACGAGGACCTCCTCATCCGAGATAAGTTCGACTTGAGTGAGGAAGATCGGGATATTCTCAATATTGTCGAGGAAAGCGCTGAGGACACCGTCAGCGAGGCCGACGTCAAGTACCTTGTCAAGACCGTCTGCCAAGAGTTCGGTGGCGGACTCACAAACGTTCGACCCGGCCCCGCTGACGACGGTGGTGACGTGTTCGACCTAGTTGTTCCTGACCAGCTTACGGGCAATAACGTGCAGAACCGATACGACGGTGCGACGTTCGACAGAGAGAACGCGCTTGCCGACGAGAGTCTCGAGTTCATCACGCTTGACCATCCCGTTGTTCGGGCGATGATGGCGTACTGTCTAGACACCGATGCAGTCGGTGGCCAGACGGCTGTCCTCACGGGAGGAGAGACGTTGGAGACACCAGGCCTCCTCTGTCATTACCGAGTCGGATATCTCTCGGGGACTGGTGACACCGTCACTGAACAACTCGCCCAAATCTACGTCACACCTGATGGGGTCACCCGAACGGAGGAGATTGATATTACTGGTGGTCTTCCCCCGTCTACTGTCGACAACCACGCGTCCATTAGAGCGATTTCTTCACAGGCTGAAAAGCTAGTCTCGAAGGCTGAGGATGTTGCTTGGGATCTCATCGACAACCTCGCACAGGAAGCACGTACTGAACGGGAACGTGATGTTCGGATCCGCCGAGAGCACGCGGAAAAATACTTTCAGTACCGTATGGACGATCTTGAGGAACGAATCAGGCAGTTCGAGAAGCGTGACCGGGCTGGCGAAGATATGAGTGCAGTGCTGGCGAAGCACCAGAGCCAGCTCGCTGAACTACGAGAAAAAAAGAACGCCGAGATGGACCGACTTGAGAGCGAAAAACAGGTCGTCCCTGACGAGCCCGAGCTCGTGAACATGGCCGTGGTTGTCGACGCATTTGAGGACTGATTCTCGTTCCGAATCCCTTTCGTCATTCCACACCTGTGTTTGTACAATGAGTTCGAAGCCGTCCGCAATTGACCTCTTTTGCGGCGCCGGAGGGCTCTCTGAAGGGCTTCGGTGGGCTGGCTACGATGTTCGGTGGGCGATTGATCAAGATAAATCTGCAGTCGAAACTTACTGTGAAAACCACGGAGACCGTGCCATACAAGCGGATATCCGCGAAACAGACCCCGCTGTAGACGGTCCAAGTATCGAACCGGGCAAACTCGATCTCGTCGCTGGTGGGCCACCGTGTCCCTCCTTTTCAAATATTGGGCAATCGAAGCTCGGCTCTCTTGAGGATCGCTCCGTAGAGGAAGACGAACGGAACGTGCTGTATCTCGACTTTCTGCGGTACGTCGACTATTTTCAACCCCGTGCGTTCGTCATGGAAAACGTTCCCGGGATGCTAGCCGATACGGTCTCGGTTGAGTCGGATACTGTGCAGGAGTCCCTTCCTGTTGAATCGGAAGACAAGACAGAACGATACCCTGTCGGTGAGGAGGTCCCAGTACCCGAAGTCATCCTCGAAGAAATGGAGAATCTCGGTTATTCCGCAGATTGGGTTAAGATCGATGCGGCTGACTTTGGGGTCCCTCAACATCGAGAGCGGCTCTTTTTCATCGGTCGGTTGACTGGGGAGGAGTTACCGAATCTCGAGCGATGGCGAACCCACCGCGAGCCGACAGACCGAGAAAGAACACAACGGATGCAGGTCCGCTCAGAGCTCACAGAGAGGGGTGAAAACTCCCAAACAACACTAGAAGTTGATTCATGTGTCCTCCCGTCGTTCGAGCGTGACCGGGAGCACAAACGCCCCTACCTCACCGTCGCGGACGCGATTATGGACCTTCCTCCGATTTCGCCTGATGGGGAGATGCCACCGACTAAGGCAACAGAGTACACGCTTCCCCCCGTCTCACCGTATCAGGAGTGGGTCCGAGGCACCCCTGCTGGCGAAGAGTGGAATGAACAAGACCTCAACAACCACGAGGCGCGTTGGCACAATCATCAAGACCTCTCTATCTACAAACTTCTTGGCCACGGTGTCGGCTGGAACATTGGCCAAGTGAGCACGTCCCTACAGCCCTACCGAAATGACGTCTTTCAAGATAAATACAAAAAGCAGAATCCATCAGAACCGGCGTCAACTATCCTCGCACACATTCAGAAGGACGGACACATGTTTATTCATCCAACGGAGGCACGGTCACTCTCTCCCCGCGAAGCGGCTCGGATCCAGTCGTTCAGAGACACGTACTGGTTCCCCGAGAGCCGGACGAACGCCTACCGTCTGATCGGTAACGCGGTTCCACCAAGACTCAGTGAGGCGGTTGGCGTTGCCATTCGAGATGTAATCCTTTCAGATAGGCACACTTGTGTCTGATACACACTTTCCGCTAACACTCTTCACCGAAAATCTGTTAATATAGCTCTCCACGGTTCTGTTTACATCCCCCGACGCTGATGTGTCTCAGACCATGTATTGAATATAGAAACGGATATTTCACCGTAGTAGTCGCCAGATTTAGGCTACGAAAGATTGCTGTTAGGATAGGACTGCCTGCGTTTCAAGATATGATTATTCAAAGAGGCATGAACCTCACAACGTGCCGATGTTGACATATCAAAGTCATTCGGACTGTTTTCCGGCATCAGAAAGGTGTGACTTGATTGGGTTTTGGTTCACATACCCGCCCCCGATTTTTCAAATCGAATATAATGTCATCCACCTCGTTGGATTTCACCACATTTGGCTTGACATTCTTTTTGAGTACTTTGACCGACACGCCCCGTTCGTAGTTCGGTCGAAGCTGCCGGAGAAGTGTCTCAACGTGTTCGCGCTTTTTAGCTGTAGTCGATAGTTCGGGACCCAAACCGATTAGAGTAATATGTCGTTCATCAACTTCACGAATTACACCGCGATCCATCGCATCAGAGAGTGTCTTTTCTATCGCGCTTTCCGCGATTCCAGCTTGCTTTGCGTTCTTCTTTATAAAGTAAATTGGTACGCGGTCAGGGTAATGTTCATCCAATCGATAGAGAATTTGCATGACGCTCTTGATTTCGTCCCAGTCCTCTGGATATGGATATTCATCGTTGGTCATACTATGATAGGTTGACCAAAGGGCTGTAAAACCCGTGGCAGCCAACGGCTAATTTAATTCATTTATTAATCTGTGTACCTGTCATAAGTTTCTGTAGGATAGCTCGTATTCTAACACACTTGGTAGATCTGTGGCTGGTGTGTTGTATACTTCAACTAAAATCACCGAACTACAATATATCTATTTAAACGATACGTTCCTTCCATTCAACAAACTGTTTGTATGAGGCTCCAAGGGTCTCAACCAAGCCCTCTTTATCATAATGTCAAAAAAGTCCGACCACTCGGTGACGCAACAGACCAGCAACGGGCGTTTTCGCTTTCGGCACACTTAGAACGATCAGAAAATAGTGTACAGATCCGTCTACATTGCGTAGAGTGATCTACCCGTTATACAGATTTCACCGACGAGGTGGTTGTAGATTTTTCATTCCAGAATATGAGCGACAAGCCTCAATATCAAGGGCAACCGGAGTAAGTTGTGTGCTACTCATCTGTGAGGTCAATAATGGGTTCGGTTTTGAATCGATCTGTCGAAACGCCCAATCGCTTCAGTAGCAGATACCACGATATTCGACGATTCTTTTCTTCGCCCATCGTCACATGATTCTCAGAAGACCAGTTGTCAAGGGCGTCGTCAACTGTATCTACAGGCGCAATCAGTTTGCCTACTTCTTTCTCGATTCCGTCTACAACAGAATAAACAACGAAGAAGTAAATCGATTTTTTTGAATCAAACAGTGAGTCTGCGGACATTAATCGTTCGTGGTGAGGCTTCCAGATCCTGAACTGGCCGTATCTACCCAAATCCTCGGTACTACTCTGATACCGATTCACACAAGACTTAACCTCGATATAGTAGGCAACCTCACCACCAATGTAGGCGTCAACATAAGATTTCACCGACCATCGATACATCAACCCAGATTCGTTAAATACGGCATTAGCAAGTCGTTCAGCATTGTACCCGCGCCCAGAGGCAGTCGATCGTCCCCGTCCTTCACAACTGTTAGCCTCTGCTACTTCACGAACATCTTCTAACCTGATTTCAGGATTGACTACTTCGGGGCTGGCAGGGCAGCTCTCCGTCATTGTCTCTCGGTCGCTATTACATCGGAATTGGGCGCCGTGGGGGATTGTTCATCAGGTAGTTCTGGAGACGCTGAAATCAATCGTCTGATGAGTCTAACCAAAGCCACTCGAATCAGGGGATGGTTGTGTGACACCATGGCTTGCGGTTCGGTATATGTAGAAAAGACATAAAAATCTCACTAATACATGAGATTAAAATCATCAAATAGTTATCAAACCTGATATATCGGTCGGAAGAATGGTGGGAATTAGAGGAGAGATCTGAGTGAGAGAGCCGGCTCCATGGATGCAGATGCCAATTGACGATCGGATTCTTGAGGCGCTAGCAACATCTGGACTGGTCTTGTCACCATCTGTGATAGCATTTAATATCGACAAATCGAGGAGCGAGGTGAACCGGCGACTCTCAGCTCTCGTCGATCACGGCCTCGTTGAACGGGTCAAGCGAGGATACTACAGAATCACCGAGGTCGGTGAGAAGTATCTTTCTGGTGATATTAACCCTGATAACCTCTGATCTGTCTACAAAACTACAGTGGAACAGACCACCATTGTTGAAATCTATTTTCTAGACATGTTCCATCCGAAATAGCTGGTAACCGAAGAATGTGACTTGACCACAGAAGATCCTGTCATATCTATGCAATTTTCAGAGAGCCGTGCAAGATGCAAGGCGCATATCTTGGATAGAGAGACCATGATGAGAAAGCCGGTCACTCGTCGAGTTCAGGTTCATCAAGTGCGTTCAACACCGAGTCGTCATCCGCTTCCTCAAACAGTTCCTCCAACGATTCACACAGCAGGTTGACCACAGTCGTGGCTATATCACAGAGTTCCTCTTTATTCTCCCGTTCAGCGACGTACCACCACTCATGAGCGACCGTGTTCCTCCAACCAGCCATGTCCAAGAGGATGTCCCGCTCACGTTGGTCAACCACGCCGAGCAGATGAGCCAGTTGAATTCTGTTACGATGACCAAGATTTGCGATGAATCCCTCTTCAGCACCGTAGAGTTCTCGCTCATTCATTTCCTCAAGCTTATCGACGACATTCACAGTCAGCAGCCTCTCGTAGAACGTGCTTTGCCGGATAACCGCCGACGCATAGTGGCCATCCTCAATTAGAGACTGCTGTTCTTCCGCTTCTCGGACAAAAAGATAGGCAGAAGAGTACTCCTCTTCCCCGGCTGCACCGGCTACTAGAATTATGATGCTGTCTACAAGGTCCTGCCAGTCCTCTTTTGAGAAATCGAGGTCGATGTCATCTAACGTTGCCATTCCATCGTATATACCAAGTTCTCCCCAGTAAAGACATTCTATTGAATCTACAGAGGACCAGAGGTGAGAGGAGGAAGGTTGTAATTCTTTACTGGAACTCGGTGTCGATGCCCGAGGTACCCTTCCGAGCGAACTGGATCGTCCAGATCACGCCAAGAACAGCAGTAGCGTACAGGGCCGTGATGTCATCTGAATATGATTTCCGGCTTCGAGAGCCGAGTACTGGTGTGATCAAGCCGTTCATGGACGCTGCAGCTATCTCGGGTACCTCTGTATACTGAAATCTGAACGAGAAGTAGGACCTCGATGGACCGGATCAAGGTTTTCGCGTAGGAGTCTTCACTGAGTAGGGGAATCGTTCGCAGAAACATACTCAAGTAGAATAGACTTGAGTATGTATGGTACTGATTTGTCGTGCTGAACTCACCCTCTGTATCTCGCACGCAGCTTCTGACAAAGACTGAAGACATTCCAGAGGCCCTGCTGAATATACAGCGCGGGCCGTGTTTAGACGCTAAGAATATTGCCTGAATGGCGTGATTTCGAGGAAGTGAAGCGAGCAGAGTTCGATGTGCCTTCGAAACTCGCCCGC
>NZ_NHPF01000040.1:0-2809 GCF_002252925.1 Halorubrum sp. Ea8 | reverse complement strand
CGGCCGCGCGAACAGCCCTCCCCGGAACGCATCTCGGTCCCAGCACGGATATCGAAACGTCATGGTCGCTCGCAGCGGCGATCACGGACGCGTCCGGAACGATGACGGAGGCGCTTTCGTCGTACGAACAGCGTCGCCGAAAGCTCTCGGCCCGGTTCCGAACCTGGCTTGACGACGTACAAGCACCCGATCTGTCACTGTCACCGGAGCTTCGGCTCCTGTTTTTCGCTCGACAGCTCGCGTTTAGTCACGTGACTGGAGCCGCTCATTCTTTTAAACATGGAATTGCTGCAGATCGTTGATAATGCATCACACATCTATCTGAATAGCCCCGTCTGGTGGTCGGTGGTAGTACACGTAGCCAGCAGGGATAGGGTAGAGAGCGATAATGAAGTGATACGATGGCAACGACTGCCGATTTGGCGACCGAATCATCACCGGACGGTGACAGTACGTCTGGGGATGGTTCCGAAGGGCCGCGGACGGCCGATTCGGCCCCGGTACTACTCGAGCTATTAGACAACGAACACACGCAGAATATACTGGAAGCACTCTGTCGGGGTCCCAAGCGTGGACGAGACCTGATAGACGCTTGCGAGGCGTCGCGGGCGACGGTCTACCGCCGGCTTGACCGCCTCGAAGCGGCCGGGCTTGTCGCGACCGAACTGTACGTCGACCCCGACGGACACCACTGTGAAACGTACCAAATACGGATGGACCGACTCCACGTGACAGTCGAATCGGGCACGGTGTCGGTCACGGTACGGTTAACGACCGAGGAACGACGGTGACCGCAGCAAACCATGATGAGACCAGACACCGTCTCCGGTCAAGAAGCGCTAGGTCGGTTTTATGCGAATGGTGTTCCTCACGACCATCCAAGCCAATGGACAATGGCGATCTGACACGAGACAATGAATAGTGCGTTACCACGACAGCCGCCGGTCGAACACGTACCGGAAGATCAAGTACGACTCTCTGTCACCGGAGACGAGTCCGCAGCTGTCTGGGAGCTGCTCTCCTCAACGACGGCGCGAGCGATCGTTGCCACGATTGAGGAAGAGCCCAAGCCGGCCTCGGAGATCGCCACGGCAGTCGGGACATCGCTTCAGAACACCTGCTATCATCTCGACCGCCTCGTCGATGGGGACCTCATCGAGCCCACCCAGACGTGGTACTCGAAAAAAGGGCGAGAGATGACCGTCTACGCGCTCCGAACTCGCGAACTCGTTATTCGATTCTGTGACTAGGAGGTTCTCGGTTTGGCCCGATCGATCAAAGTTCGATACGGCCATCGATCGCCAGTCCTGCCGTGAATCATAGATGTTCTACACTGAACTACCACTAGTTATTTAAAACCGAATTATATTCTTCATTCGGTCTGTTTATCTCAAATAATTTTAGATATTTTCTGAGTTGATGGGTTCTTTAGTGTTTAATATATTATATTTAGCGACAAACTGTTCCGGAGGAGAATATATTCAAAGAATAGAGATCAGCTTCAACGAGTGGTAACCGAACGGCTTCATCAACTCGGCTGGCATTGACATCGTCCTCCTCTTCAGGCGGAGGAATCCGAGGTGGGGATATTACGGAAAATCGAGGAGAAAGCCCCGTGCTTTACGCGGGGATGAACCCGACAAACCCTCAACAACCGACATTATCAAGTAGCCCGGCGTCGTGCCGTGCGGCAAGCCAATCGCGTAAACTCTCAATCGGAAGACACGGGGTTGCTTCCCGCTGATACGGACGGTTCCACGCCCACCACCGGCAAACTCGGTGGGGAGTACGTGGTTAAGATTCGTCCGCCCTCCTCACAGTAACCCTACCCGTCACTGGGGACGGTCGGCAACGACCGCGCACACGAGGGGGCACAGCACATCAAAACACGCCCCGTTCGCGGTTGCACTCCGCCTTCGTCGGCGGAGTACGGTCGATGGCACGACCCGTGTCCGTCCACGTTCCAACCGTGGGTGGTTGCCAGGTATTCGGACGCTTCGGTCAAGCGGTATCGGGTACGGCACAAGCGGATACCGCGTCCCTCTCGGACGTTGAATACGCCATACCCTCGTTTCGAGGGCCGACGTGTAGCGCACGAACTCGGTACCCTCCAGCGGAGGGGAAGTTGCCTTCGGGGGCTGACGGAACGGCCCGACGCCCCACGAAGGAATCCTCGCGCTTCAGCGCGGGGAGGATGTCAAGGTTTGCAGTCTACCACTTCAGCCTGCGGTTGGAATCCGTAGGTGAGATCATACAGGTAGACTCCGGGCTGTGCCAACCAGCCGGTACTCCTATCCACACCCAAACTAGGTGCCGTAACTAAATGCGTTCGCGAACGTGACTCGGTCTTAACCAACACGCTTGCGGATGAAAGAATTTTGTTGGTTAAATATGATTGCAAGCGATTTCGGATTGACACACTTTGTCTCGATTGTTTGGAGCCCGTGATCGAAGAGACACCCCTCTATCGATGTGTTCACGTTCTGTCGTGGCCATGAGATAGGCGGGAAGAGGCGATCCGTCAGTGCCGCATTCACCGCTTGGTCGCAGGCATCGGTGCGATCCCAACGAACGCGACTGTCTACTCGTCGAACGTCGAGACACACACCCCTCTATCGATGTGTTCGATGTATTCACGGGGTGGGGGATAAACCTAGATCTTGCGTCGAGGAACTGCCACTTGACGGCGCCACGAAGTCGTATGAGCGGGATAGCCTCTATTAACAGTTCTCTATCCGTAGCTGAAATCGTCTTCTTTTCTTCTTCTTCTTTTACTACTAACACGATACACACACACCCCTCTATCGAT
>NZ_NHPF01000052.1:0-7648 GCF_002252925.1 Halorubrum sp. Ea8 | reverse complement strand
CTCACATGGAAATATCAGAAGCACAAGCAATCCACGGGCCACACGGAGGGAAGCCCCCTGACACGGCACCGCCATTCTCAGCATCAGCTCAATATAAAACCATGAGTTGACGGCTACGTGAACGAGTCAGTTGCCATGACCACTGGTGATCTCGAAGCGTGCCCCTAGTGTCTGATCTGATTAGCTAAGTAGCCACCCAGCGGTTTGCGGGTACGTGCTTCTGAGCCTGAGACGCGAGTAGCCGATTTATCATCGGCGTATGCCATGGGCCCCGTATGAGCAGTCCTGATTGGGCGGGGCAAAGACTGTCGAGACGCAGTCTGCTTGGTTCGTGTATTGCTGCCGGAACTGCCGCTCTCGCAGGATGTACGTCCGGATCTCTCGAGGCTGAAACCACGGTCACCAGAGAGTATGACGGAACCGACGTCTCAGAAATCAACGTCCAAGGCGTAAACGGTGACATTACGATTCGTGATGCGCAGCGTGAGACGATCCAGCTCGACGGCAAAAAACGGGCAGCAAGCGAGGAAGATCTTGACCGCATCACGCTACAAGCCGACCAATCCGACGGCCGCCTGTCGCTCACTGTTGACACGGAAGGTAGCAGCTTCCTTCCCTTCGGTTCGTCCCCACTACAGATGAATCTGACACTGACCGTTCCTGAAGGATTACACCTTACTGCTGAGGCGACGAACGGTGATGTCGATATAGAAACTAGCGAAGCTGAGAGCGTCACCGCCGATACGACAAACGGCGATATCACACTTTTAGCATCTGCGCCTGTTGAAATCCGAACCGACACGACAAACGGTGATATCTCAATTACCCTGCCAGCAACTGCGGAGCCAGCAATATCGTTTGACACAACCAATGGCGACACCATAATCAACAGATTCCAAGCGGATTCAACTGAGTCTGGGGCAGCGGTCGACCGGATGGTTGGAAACGGTACGCACCGTGTTACAGCAACTAGTATGAACGGTGATATTACTATCCGCGGTAGGGAGGTAAACTGATGATCAGATGGTTCCAATCAAAGGACTTCGCAGTTCAGCTCATGATCCTCGCAGCAGTCTTTGACCCGCTAGGATTTGCTAGCGGGTATTTGATAGCGCCCTCGTTTGAGATCGCTCCGCTCTATGGCGGAATCGCCGGCCTAATCGCCGGGAGTTTCGTACTGTCTCTTCATGTGCTGTACACATCCATGACTCGATAAATAACCTCTCTAAAGGGCTGAACTGCCCGTGGGGAACTTGTGAAGCGCTGAGGTCCACGCGTTCAAATCCGTGTTGTTTCCTAAAGGCACTCTATCAAACCATTTCACCGCCAGAGACACTCCGAACGGGTTTAATCTAAAACCACATCGATAGCAATACGCCTTCCAACGATGAATCGACACATGCGTTCGTCATCCGACTCCGTTACGCGACGGCGAGCCCTCGCAATCGGTGCTAGTGCCGCCGTAGCGTCCACCGCCGGCTGCTCGACAGTACTTAATGCGATCGGCAACCGAGTCTTCAAAGAGGTCAACCTCCTCAACCAGCTGAATCAGGAGGTCAGCGGGTCGATCGAAGTCGTAGACCCCGATGGAGAGACGGTCCTCGATACACCGTTCGACGTTCCCTCTACCGAGTCAGACGGTGAGAGTAATATCGTCGCCTACGCCGACGTATGGACCACCACCGGCGAGTATCAAGTTGACTTGGAGCTCGCGGATACCGTGATAGCAGGGACTTCACAGCTGAATCAGCGATTTTCGATTACTAATACTGAAGAGGAAATCGTCGCCATCTCTATCGGCTCGAGCGACCAAAGTGAACCGATCGCGCTTCGAGTCGGAGAGTCGTTCTCGGATCTCGGTCAGACAAACGAGACCAGCTAACCGGGGGAAAACAGTTTCGCGAGTATGCATTCGACAGCGGGTTCCTAGTCCGTGTCAGCAACAAACAACACAAAGCGCCCGGCTGCGTGTACCAACACTGTTATCGGGAGTCCGATAGCGGCTGCTAGCACGGTAACTGAGAGTATTGTTGGAACGTTACCCACTGAAACCGCTAGTCCGAGCATTGTGAGGAGTCCGCCGACGAACGTTCCCGCCGCGACCGTCTCTATCGTTCGGATGCTATCATATGCTAACGTCTGCGTACTGCGGTCTCCGACGAACGGGATCCCCCGACGATCTACCTCTAAGTATGCGTAACTGAGTAGTACGACTGCCAAACCGAGTAGCAAGACAGTACAGAGGAGAACGATGGCGGTTCCGCCAGCGAGTATCGACCCTTCTCCGCCGATCGCTGCTAATGACCCGAAGGCCAAAAGCGGGACAGCAAGTGCTGCGAGCGCCATCACCACTACGGAAATCCCGGCCCAGACGTAGAGCCCGTTCCGTGAAAGCCACGTGTACGCCCGATCCGAGTAAGTGTCAGAGTGTGACGTAGCTCGGTCAACCTTGGAGCTAGGCCCGCCCGTTGAGGCGTCGTCTGTCATACCGGCTGATCGGTCGTCTCCCGTATACTTCCTGTTCCGTGTCTCGGGCGGAGAAACACAGGTGAACTACCCCTGCCTACTCACCGCCTTCGGCGGCTCCTTGAGGCAGGGGCTTCCTGTTTCTACGACGCGCTTTGTAGACACAACCGCGGTGTCCGCAGGGAGCGCAGTCTCCACAGGCGTTCCTTTGGAGTGGCCCACTCCTAGTTTGGTGAGTCCGCGAGAAAGAATGTTCCACGCTGCGTTTGCGTCTCTGTCCGCCTTGAAACCACAGGCAGGACAGGAGTGTTCACGCACCCACAGCGGCTTGTCGGTTTCGACACCACACTGAGCGCACTCTTTGGAGGTTCCTTCGGGTTCAACTTCCACGAAGTGCGTGCCTTCACGCTCACACTTCGTTTCGAGCATATCGGTGAAGATATTCCACGCCGCTGACGCCGTATTGCGGCTGTTTCGCGGTGATTCGAGCATCCCTTTGACATCGAGGTCTTCGACGGCCACCAGTTCGTACTCCCGAGCGTAGTAGTTCGAGAGTTTGTGTAGGAAATCACGCCGTTTGCGCTTGATTTTCTGGTGACACGCAGCGACACGCTGACGTTGGTTCTTCCAGTTGTTCGACTCGTACTCTTTGCGTGAGAGGTTCCGTTGCTCCCGTTCGAGTCTGTCGCGTTCTTCCGAGAGGTCGAGCGATTCGACTGCCGTTCCGTCAGTGTCGTGGGCATACTTCAGGATGCCCACGTCGACCCCGACCATCTCGTCAGTGCCAACATCCTCCAACGGTGGCTTGGCCGGCGGGTCTGTGTCCATCTCGATACCGAAGATAGCGAACCACTCGCCGGTTTTCTCCTGTTTGAGCGTGACTTCCTTGATCGTGGCTTCGTCAGGCAGCGATCGGTGGTGTTCGATGGGGATATCCGCGAGTTTCGACAGAGACAACACGGTCTGACCACCCTTCTTGTCGAGTTCGAAGCCAGACTGGTTGTAGGTGAAACTGCGAAACTCCCGAGGCGACTTCCACCGAAGTTCACCGACGGTGTAGCCCTGTTCTTTGAGCTTCCCGAGAGCGGTGATATTCTTGGCAATCCGCATGACTGTGGGCTGAAGTACTTTCGAATACACGTCGGTGAGTGCATCCCACCAGTCTTTGAGGTCGGGAAGTTCGTCACGAATCTTCCGCACACGCTGTTTAACGGTGCCCTCGTGTTCGGGGATCTGGTTGAACCGGTACAGGGCGTGGTTGTAGAGTTGTCGACAGGTATCGCGGTGGTAGTCCAACGTTTCTCGCTGCCGCTCGGTTGGCTTGAGGCGATACCTGTAGTTGTAGTTCATTCCACGCACTTCGAGAGAGGCGTGACAGACGTATCAACCCTGGCCGTCCGGAGTGAAAGTAGTCGCCCCGTGGGCCTGTGCCCCGGCAACAAGCACGTGTCTGAGAGACGATGACGGCGGTGTATCCTCTCCCTACTGCGCTGCTTGTCCGCTTGGGCGGACTGCGCTGCTCGTTGAGGAAGGGGGATTACCGCCTGTATTCAGCTAAAATCAGTGTCTCTGTGAAGCTTCCAACGGTATTGTCGCCGTGGTCACTGTGTCAGTCCTGTATCGCTCGCGTCGTAGCGACGAATGCGACAGTTTTCGTCGAGATCGAACTCGACTGACCCGTCAGCGAGACGGACTACAACCTGTGCGGCGGTCGGCACCGCGTCACCGGTACGCACGTTGCTTACCTCCGTAAGACTGTGCGGTCCGATCTGCGCATCACGCGGACGCAGGCCGTGTGTCGCGTACAGTGCCTCAACGGCGTGATGCCCCAGGACCGTCTGTGCGATCGGGATCGGATACGACAGCCAGCAGGTGTCACATGCCGCGGTGGCATACGGTACGTCTTGGTGGAGATACGTCTCTGGAACGGAGTCACGGGGGAGCGACAACCCCGCTGATCCCCAACAGTGCGGGCAAACCCCGTTACGCAAGAGCCGGATATCACACGCGTGGTTTCGGAGCGTGACATCGATAACTGCGTCGAGTGACCGGTTTTCAGTTGCTCGCGGCGGCGTCGGGTACGCCACAGCGGCGCCGTGGTCCGGACAGCCGATATATAGGTAGTGCTCTCGGTACGCGGCGACGAGATTCCGATCGCAGTGGGGACACCCATACTCCGTCTCCTGCTCTTCGATTTCGTACCGTTTGTCGCCATTTTGTGTCTTATAACTCCCCGCCCGAATTGCGGCGACGATTTCCAAGGCGGCTATTCGGGGACGGTACCGCCCGTCCACCTTCTGAATGAAGCCGTCTTGAAGCTCAGACAGGTGGTAACTGAATCGGCTTGTGTCCTCGACGCCCACTTGCTCTCGTAACTCGGAGAACGTTGGCCACCCGGACGACCACGCTTCGTCGTACCGATCTGCGAGAGTTAGCAGGATTCGGACCCGAGTCTCGTCGGTCAACGCTGCATACGCCGACTCACTTGCCTCACGCTCACCCGTCATTGGTGTATGATAGTGCTGTTGTTTCCGGTCGGGTATTTGATTTGTTACTGAACCAACTTAATGGTCGTCCAGATAACACTTACCACCCAGTCACCCGTTCCGTCATCTATGGTCGATTTGCCCTCCACGCTAGAAGCGACCGTTCCGAATCAACTTAATGATGAGACTGGTGTCGCCAGTGCGGTGGCGTTTCTCGCCTTCACGATACCGATCACTGTCGTGTTGAACTTGGCTGCCTCACTCGCCGCTGTCTCAGCCGTCGGTTCCGATGCCGGAGCGACGCTCATATTTATCGCTGGAAGCATCGCGACCGAACTTTCATTCCTGCTCGTTGGTATCGGGTACGTTTCATTTCGCTCGTCGTTCCAAGTCCCGATTCACGTTCCAGACCGAGACGGCGTTCCTGCTCTTGTCGGCGGACTGGGGCTGAGTTTCGCGACCGCGTTCCTCTCGCTTGTAAGCACTGACGCGGTTCTTCCGAGCGTCGAACTCTCTCCTGGATTCATGCAGTACACAAATCTCGCAGCACCGACGGGTGTCGGCCTCGTCATCGCGGCAGTCCTGTCGCTTGCGTTGATCGGTCCTGTCGAGGAGTTCTTTTTCCGGGGCGTCATCCAGCAGCGACTCCGTGCGTCGTTCTCGGCTAGAACCGCGATCGGTACGGCCAGCCTCGTGTTTGCGCTGTTTCACGTCTACCCGGTCCTCCTTCTGTCGCCGCCGATTGCCGCAGTTGCCCATATGACGCTTTATTACTCCGTGATGGGAAGGATATTCGGGTGGGTGTTCGAACGGACCAGTACCTTCGTCGCCCCTGCGCTCGTTCACGGTGTTTTTAATGCCGTGATCTTTGTCGCGCCCCTACTCACCTAAGATCCAGTGGATTCGCGTTTCGGGGATTGAAACACTGCTCTGGGATTAACATTCGAAAGGGTACACCGTTGAGGTAGCCGCCGGTCGGAGGCGGTATTCAAATAAGTATCCGACTGATGAGCATATCCCATCGCCGTGGCATAGTCTGGTGGGATCACCCATCATTTCTCGCGCTCTCCACTGGCTTCTGGGGCGGTTTTTGACCGATCTGCGCCAGCGATGTGGCCGGGCATTTGGCGTCGTGTTCCGTCTCCTCGATACCCGTTCAGCTACCTCTTGCGACACTGCGTTTCGAACCGTGGATTTCCCCACTATTTTGAGGGTCGGTCATCTGGGATAATGTATGTCTGATACGGCCCTCCAGGACATATCGGAAGACGGCTCAACGGATTCCTCAGAGCTGGATCTCGACTGGCTCACGCTTGAAGACGGCGAGTCTATCCAGTGGTCGAGTACCCCGCACAAGTACAGCGTCCTTCCTGCGTTTATCATCGGGATTCCGCTGTCACTCGTCCTTATTGGCATCCCAATCGTTGCTGCGTCCTATCTTCAGTACACCAATACGAACTACGTGGTCACCAATCGCGGCCTCTACAGCAAACGTGGGGTACTCTCACGTGACGTCCAACAGATTGGGTTCGACAAAGTCCAAAACATCTCGTACTCACAGTCGGCGCTCGGCTCGTACTTTGGATACGGCTCCGTTGACGTCAGTACAGCGGGCGGATCTGGGATCGAACTTCAGTTTCGGAGTATCCCTGCCCCGGCAGCAGTTCAGGAACTGATCGCCAGAGAAATTGACAGCCGACAGCAGACCGAGTCCGACTCGACGAAAGAGGATGTTCTTGATTCGATTCTTATGGAACTGCGCGTCATTCGGCAGGCGGTCGCCGACGACCAGAGCGGGTCCCAGGCCGATTCGACTGCCCCGTCTACTGACGAGGCAATCCATACTGACACAAGTAACACAGATGAGTGACAGCTGGTGGTATCAACACGACGATGAACGCGTTGTCTGGAAGGGTCGCCCGCGTCTCTCAGCGGCTCTTCCAGACATAATCGTCGGAAGCGCCATCTCTGTGTTTGCCCTTGTCGGCGCTGTTAGCGTCGACTTCTGGTTGTTCGCGGGGGTGCCCATCGGCGTTGCGGTTCTCAGTTGGGGGCTACTCAGGGTACGACGGACGCAGTATCTCTTGACGACCCGAGCAGTATGGGCAAAGCGGGGCGTCCTCGGACGAACCGTTCGTCGTGTCCATGTCGATAAAATCCAGAACACTTCGTTTTCTCAGTCCGTCACAGGCTCGTTTTTCGGTTATGGGAAAGTGTCCGTTGAGGTCGCCGGAGGACGCGATCTGGAGTTTCGGCGGGTTGATAACCCGAAGAACGTCCAGACAACGCTCGCGGAGTACATGGGGAGTGAAGAGTACGCAATCCCCGGGTCTCGAGAGCAGTGGGAATCTGTCCTCAGTCTTGTCCGTGAAATCCGCGCAACGGTGGCACCCACCAGAGATGCTAGCGAGCCTGTAAGCCGAGAGTAAAAGAACTCATACTGGGTTTTAAATTGTCCGCCGCCAGTCTGGGGGGCTGTCAGTTACTGTGAGTCGTCAGCGCCACCAGCGTCGGCGAGAGATTACGTGGTGACCGGGAGATCAGTTTGCGGTAGGACAACCCGTATATAGATGATCAAGTAGGAGACTGTCGCGAGAAGATACACACTGACTGTCGGCAGTGGCGGCCAGTCCAAAATAAAAATCGCGAACGCTACCCAGAATCCGGCTAATAGAATCCCACACAGTGAGACGACA
>NZ_NHPF01000099.1:0-1158 GCF_002252925.1 Halorubrum sp. Ea8 | reverse complement strand
GAGATATTATCACCTGAAACGTCTGGTCGCTGAAGAGTGCTTATTGATCAGTGATGGTTCTGCCAGTAACCGATCAGAGGATCTCGTAGAAAAAGCGGATACGGAAATGATCGGATTTGCGCTTGAACTGCTTCGTAATGATACTGTGGATGAGGTGATACTCGTAACGAACGACATCCCACTTGGTGAAGCGGCCGAATCGTTACTCCCACAATATGGATTCGACAATTGGCAAATCACTTGGCTTCGCGGTGGCGAACTTGCGGATGAGCTCGACGAGGATTTTGCACCCGAATTTGACTGAGTCAGTCGTATAGCCTCTTTGAACTGGCAGAACCATCACTGATCAATAAGCACTCTTCAGCGACCAGACGTTTCAGGTGATAATATCTCTGGAAAATAGGATTTCAACAGAGCCATCTCAACATAGTTGCATCCTGTTTTCTCACATACATTTATTCACCAGTGAGTCGTCTCAGACGTATGGAGACTCAATTGCGCATGTACCTGTCAGGAACTATCGCCGCAGTAGCTTCGTTTCTCTGGCCTTCTCAGGACAGTTCAACTTCATACACGGCGGGGTGTTCGTCGTGTTCTTCATCGTGGTGATGGTCGTCTTCGCCAACTTCGTCAAGTGGGCCGAGTCGCTCGAATCCAACTGACGGAGCTACCCGAAGAATGCGTGGTTATGCTTTTATATTGGACGCAACCAGTTTCGCTCGGATCGTACCCCCGTTTTATATGTGATTATCGTGGATACATGGGATATGGCCCTCCACAAACCCCTCCGAGAAGCCCCACGGCTCCTCCGTGAGCAACTGCTACTGTCCGTCCCGATGACGGTCGCCACCGTCCTCCAGATCCCACAGCTGTTCTTAGAGATACTTGCTCCGGCTATCTCTCTCGTTGAGGCAGACGGGAATCCTTCGCGGTCAAAGTCGACGGCCGACTGCTGCTCTAATGGGTTCGACAACCCATATCTCTCCCATTGATGTTGTACACGGTCATCGGGAGCGGCTTCGTCGCGCTCGGTCTTGCGATCGGCTGGTACGGGATCCGACCGCTTACGGTCATTCCGGGTATCCTCCGTGCTAACATTCAAGACCCAAGTGAGGTGACCAACACCGGCTCCTTCGTGGTGTGCCGCGGCGTTGCGAA
>NZ_NHPF01000020.1:0-637 GCF_002252925.1 Halorubrum sp. Ea8 | reverse complement strand
GTCTCGTGGGCTCGGGCGACTCGATCGGAAATTCGGCCTCGCTATTGACAACCTCTTATCGGCAGACGTCGTCACCGCCGAGGGCGATCTCGTCCATGCCAGCGAGAGCGAGAATCCGGACCTGTTCTGGGGGCTCCGCGGTGGCGGCGGAAACTTCGGTGTCGTCACGTCGTTCGAGTTCCGACTACACGAAGTCGGGCCAGACGTACTGACCGGGCGTGTCATCCATCCCGTTGAGGCCGCCCCGGACGTCCTGCGCTTTTACCGCGATTTCATGACCGACGCCCCTGACGCCGTGCAGTGTTACGCGGCCTTCACGCAAGTACCACCGCTCCCCGAGTTCCCGGAACCGCTCCACGGACAAACTGTTCTCGTGCTGGTACCATTCTACGTGGGCGACATTGAGAGTGGGAGAGCGGCGCTCCAGCCACTTCGAGAGGTTGGGGATCCGATCGCGGACACCGTACAGCCCCAGCCGTATACCGTTTCTCAACGGAGTTCCGACGATATCTATCAGGAGGGCCATCGGAACTACTGGAAGTCACATAACTTGGAAGGGCTCTCCGACGAGGCTATCGAGACGATGGTTGAACACGCTACGCCGATCCCATCACCGTTTACGACAGTTTTTCTGGAG
>NZ_NHPF01000010.1:0-1658 GCF_002252925.1 Halorubrum sp. Ea8 | reverse complement strand
GGTCGCCGCGCAGCCGATCGCGGCCTACGAGGTCCCGGGCGCCGCCGACGCCGGGTGGCTCCGCGTCCGGCCGACGACGAGACACGGGGCGCCCGCCCGCGGCGCCGTCGTCAGGCTGGAGACGACCGCCGGGATCCAGCGCCGCACCGTCGACGCGGGCGGCGGCTGCCTCTGTCAGACCGAGCCGGTCGCGCACTTCGGGCTCGGCGGCGCGACGCCGCGCCGGGTCGTCGTCCGGTGGCCGGACGGCCGCGAGCGGATTCTGCCGGACCCCGCGTCCGACGCGGAGATCGCGGTCGAACACCCGTCGAAGCGGCGATCTCCCCCGGGCGGAGGGCGCCGGCCCCGCGGCGACCGACCCCTCGGGCGGTAGCGGCCGGTACCGGACGCGAGGGGGCGACGGGGGTGATTCCTCTCCGGACCGGTCGGCGTCGACGGACGGTCTCCGGATCGCCCGGCCAGAACTGCCGCCCTTCGCGGGTTCAAGTGTCCGGGGACGCACGGACGGGTATGGTAGATCCGACTTCCGACCTCGAGGAGGACGTCGACGAGGAGTCCGCCCCGCGCTGTGCGACCTGCGGCGGCCCGGCGCTGGGCGTCGGCCGTCGAACCGTCACCTGGGTCGACGGCACCGACGTCGAACACCGACGCTTCTGTTCGCAGGTCTGTCGCGACGACTGGGAGGACGAGCGTTCCTGAGGGGACGGCTGACCAACGGCCGGGACGCGGGATCGGCGGGCTCCATCTCGCGGGAGGCTTTTTCAGTGCGGGGGTGGTATCTCCAAGTATGATTTCGCTCGACGAGGCCGTGACGGCCCGACTGGAGTCGCACGGCGAACGGTTCGAGGTGCTGATCGACCCGGACGCGGCGCTCGCGATGAAGCGCGGTGAGTTCGACGGCGACTTGGAGGACGTGATCGCCGCCGAGGACGTGTTCGAGAACGCCTCGCGGGGCGATCGCCCGGCCGAGGAGGACCTCGAGACCGTCTTCGGCACGACGGACGCGCTGGAGATCATCCCCGAGGTCGTCGAGCGCGGGGAGATCCAGATCACCGCCGAGCAGCGCGAGGAGATGATGGAGCGGAAGCACAACCAGCTGGTCACCACCATCACCCGGAACGCGGTGAACCCGCAGATGGACGACTCCCCGCACCCGCCGGAGCGGATCGAGCGCGCCCTAGAGGAGGCGGGGTTCCAGATCGACCCGATGGAGCCGGTCGAAAACCAGATCGACGACGCGCTCGAGGCGCTCCGGCCCGTCATCCCGATCCGGTTCGAGGAGGTGACGATGGCGGTCCAGCTCCCCGCGGACTACGCCGGCTCCGGCCAGGCGCAGATCCGCGAGTTCGGCGACTTGGAGCGCGAGGAGTGGCAGAACGACGGTTCGTGGGTCGGCGTGCTCACGTTCCCGGCCGGCCTGCAGAACGACCTGTACGACCTCGTCAACGAGGTCACGTCCGGCGAGGGAGACGCCCGCGTAATTAAGGACAAAGACGAGCTCCGGACGCGGTAGGTCGTCGACGGCGCCGCTTCTCTCCCGAACGACCGCCATACGTGCCGCGGCCGAGAGCTTCATACTCCGCCGCGGGCCTCCTTTTCTCCATGCACGAGCGCGCGGCGGAGTTCGCGGCACGGGCGCGGGACCGCTACGGCGTCGA
>NZ_NHPF01000056.1:0-8458 GCF_002252925.1 Halorubrum sp. Ea8 | reverse complement strand
GATGTCGCCAGCGGCCGCCGGGGACTCGGAGACGGCGGCCGCTGGCGACATCGTCCCCGCGACCGGGACGACCAGCAGCAACACCGCGACGAAGACCGAGAGGGCTCTCATCACGCATGAGTTCACCTCCTGATATAAAAAATCCACCTCGACGACCCAGCGCGAGTCCGTGACGCCGACGCCGACCGGCGACCGTCGCGGACGGCGGGTCTGTCGCGGACCGCCCGTTACGCCGACGCAAACCGGTTATGGAAAGCGTTTTGCCCGGGCCACGAGAGAACCGACGTGCATGCGGAATCCCCCGTCTCGCGTCCTCCTCGTCTCGCTGTTCGCCCTCCTCCTCGTCGGCGGCGGGGTCGCGCCGGTCGCCGGAGACGCGGTCGCGACCTCGCCGTCGCCCGCGCTCGACGCGGCGGCCCCGCACGGACAGCCGAGCGACGTCTCCCTCGCGTCGCCGAGCGTCGAGGCCGTCGCGGGTCCCGTCGGACAGATCGAGTCTGACTTCGACCCGAACACGGCGACGCGGATCCGGATCGAGCCGACGCCGGACCGCGACGCGCGGTGGGAGGTGTCGGTCAGGTACGCGCTCGCCGACGAGACGGAGGTCAGGGCGTTCGAGACCGCCGGACAACGGTTCCTCGACGGCGAGGTGGGCCCCGGCCCGGCGCTGTTCGAGGGGTTCGCGCGGGAGGCGAGTCGGAACGTGGACCGGACGATGCGGATCGAGAGCGTCGACCGCGAGGTGATCGTCCACGAGGACCCGTCCGAGTTCGACGTCGGCGAAGAGGGGACGGCCGCCGTCGGCGAACTCCGCCTGACGTTCGTCTGGACGGAGTTCCTCGGGGCCGACGGCGAGAACCTCGTGGTGGGCGACGCGCTGACGACGCCCGAGGGAACGTGGCTCCGGTCGCTCGGTGAGGGGCAGACGCTGGAGATCGCGACGCCGGACGGGTACGCCGTCACGGGAACGCCCGGATCGACCGTCCAGATACGCGACAACGCCGTGACGATCGAGGGTCCGCGCACGTTCGGCGAGGACGAGCGGGTCGCCGTCGTCTACGCGCCGGCGGGCACCACGGGGCCGCCGTGGGAGATGTTGACCGCGGCGATCCTCGTCGCCGCGCTGCTCATCGCGGGAAGCGTCGTCGCCTATCGGCGGATGGGAGACAACGACGCCGGCGGGGCGACCGCGAACGGTTCGAACGGCGACGGCGTCTCTCGGGCGACGACCGCGGACGACGACGCGAGTTCGGGTGCGGCCGCCGCCGGTCCCGTCGGCGGGGAGAACGGCGACGCGGCGACGGAGGCGGAGCCCGAAGAGGACCTCTCGCTGCTCTCGGACGAGGAGCGAGTCGAGCGGCTCCTGACAGACAACGGCGGGCGGATGCGACAGGCCGACATCGTCGCGGAGACCGGCTGGTCCGACGCGAAGGTCTCGCAGCTGCTGTCGGCGATGGCCGACGAGGGGCGCGTCGAGAAGCTCCGATTGGGCCGCGAGAACCTGATCTCGCTGCCCGACGACGCTGACGTCGACGGCGGCGACGGGGGCGACGACGGCGGCGGCGCGGACGACGACAGCGCGAACGACGACGACGGTCACGTCGACCGCAACAGGCGGTAGGGAAGCCGTCGCTCGGTCCGCTCCGGGGGTCCGGGCGAAGCCAACTCTTCGCGGCGAGTGAGGCGTTCCGAAAACCCTTACACGGCGAGCGACCCAGTGACTATCATGAAAGTTCTGGTGACCGTCAAGGAGGTCGCTGAGGCCGACGACGACTTCTCGATCGAGGGAACTGACATCGCGGAGTCCGACCTCGAGTACGACCTCAACGAGTGGGACGACTACGCGGTCGAGGCCGCGGTCCAGCTGGCCGAGGCCGGTATCGCAGACGAAGTCGTCACCGTCACGATCGGGCCGGAGCGGGCCGATGAGACGATCCGTATGGCGCTCGCGAAGGGCGCCGACCGGGCGGTCCGCGTCTGGGACGACGCCTTCGAGGGCGGGTTCGCCGACGTGGCCGCGAAGGTCTCGACGATCGAGGCCGTCGTCGAGGCCGAGGAGCCGGACCTCGTGCTCGGCGGCGTGCAGGCCGCCGACACCGGGTTCGGCGCGACCGGCGTCGCGCTCGCCGAGCGGATCGGCTTCGAGCACGCCGCGGTCGTCAACGACCTCGAGGTCGACGCGGACGCGGACGTCGCCCACGTCCACCGCGAGCTCGAGGGCGGCGTCGAGGAGCTGACCGACGTCGACCTCCCCGCCGTGTTGACGGTCCAGACCGGACTCAACGAGCCGCGCTACGCGAGCCTGCGCGGCATCCGGCAGGCCCAGCGCAAGGAGATCGACGCGAAGGACCTCGCCGACTTGGGACTGACCGCCGAGGACGTCGAGAGCGCGCTCGCGATCACGTCGATGTACGAGCCGGAGAGCGAGTCCGACGCCGAGATAATCGAGGGCGGCGCGAGCGAGACCGCGGGACGCCTCGCTGAGGTCCTGCGTGACAAGGGGGTGGGCGCGTGATGTCCGACGTGCTCGTCGTCTCGGAGCACCGCCGCGGCGAGCTCCGCGACGCCTCCTACGAGGCGATCACGGCCGGTCGAGAGCTCGCCGACGCCCGCGGCGGCGACCTCCACGTCGCCGTCATCGGCGGCGACGTCGACCGCTTCGCCGAGGACCTGAACCGCGAAGGCGTGGACGCGATCCACGTCGTCGACGACGGGGAGGAGTTCGACCACAACGTCTACCAGGCGGCGATCGCGGCCCTGCTCGATCGGACGGACGCCGGCACGGTCGTGGCGCCGAACTCCGTCAACGGGCTCGACTACGCGCCCGCGGTGGCCGAGGATCGCAGCCTGCCGCTGGTGACTGACGCGATCGGCTTCGAGTACGACGGCGGCCTGACGGTCACCCGCGAGATGTACGGTTCGAAGGTGGAGACGACCGTCGACGTCGACGGCGACCGCCACGTGCTCACGGTCCGGGGCGGCGAGTGGGCGCCCGCGGAGGGCGTCGGCGACGCCGCGATCGAGTCGGTCGACATCGACCTCCTCGAGTCCGGCGCGCGCGTCACCGGCTTCGAAGAGGTCGGCGGCGGCGACGTCGACATCGCCGACGCCGACGTGCTCGTCTCGGTCGGCCGCGGCATCGAGGAGGAGGAGAACCTGGAGCTCGTCGAGGAGCTCGCCGACGCGCTCGGCGCGACGCTTTCCGCCTCCCGGCCGATCGTCGACAACGGCTGGCTCCCGAAGAACCGGCAGGTCGGGCAGAGCGGGAAGGTCGTCACCCCCGACGTATACCTCGCGGTCGGTATCTCCGGCGCGGTCCAGCACGTCGCCGGGATGAAGGGGTCCGACATCATAATCGCCATCAACACTGACCCGAACGCGCCGATCTTCGACATCGCCGACTACGGCATCGTCGGCGACCTGTTCGAGGTCGTCCCCGAACTCGTCGACGAGTTCGCGTAGGCGGGACCCCCCGTCTCGGCAGCAACGTTCTTTGGCTCCGGCGGAGTACCGGACGGTCAGACGGCGCTCCCGTCGACTCGAGATGATCCCGATCCGCGCGGCCGTCCCGACTACCGAGGAGGCGAGAGCGCTGCTCACCGGGATCCGGCGAGCGGCCGCCGTCGACGTCGAACTCGACGCCGTCGCCGCGGAATTGGCCGACGACGAGCCGGACACGGCACTGCTCGACCTCGTCGCGGCGCCGTTCACGTCCGTCGCCGACGTCGACGAGCGGCTGGCGCGGACCGAGTCGTACCTCCGCGAGCGCGGCGACCGGCGAGCGGTGTTTCTCACGGTGTACAGCCGGATGACGGCGACCGTTCGGACCGCGATCGACGACGGCGCGTTCGTCGACCCCGAGTGGGCCGCGTCGTACCTCGTCGCCTTCGCGGAGCGCTACCGTCGGGCGTTGGTCGCGTTCGAGCGGCGGGCGTTCGAGGCGCTCCCGCGGCCGTGGCTGATGGCCTTCGCCGCCGCGGCCCGGGGCGAGACGCTCGTCGCGCAGGACGCCCTGCTGGGCATCAACGCGCACATCACCTACGACCTCACGTACACGCTCGGCGACGTCGGGATCGACCCCGACCGCGACGCGAAGCGCGAGGACCACGACCGCATAAACGCGGTCCTCGCCCGGCTCGTCCAGACCGCGCAGGACGCGCTCGCCGAGACGTACGCCGCGACCGAGATCGCCGGGATCGACCGGCTGCTGGACCCCCTCGACGACCGGTTGGCGCTGCTCGGGCTGAAGGGGGTCCGCTGGTTCGCCTGGCGGAACGCCGTGTTGCGCGCCGACCTCCCGACGTGGGCCGGCGAGCCGTACGTCGACTGGCGGACCGAGACCGTGTCGACCGGCGCCGCGGCGGCCCTGCTGGCACCTGACGTCGACGCGAGCGCGCGGCTACGTGACGCGGAGACCGACGTCGACGCGGCGGCCGCGTTCCGCGAGGCGGTCCGGCGTCGGACGTAGGAGCGGGCGGGTCCGACCGCCTCCGCGAGCCGCCGTCGCCGACCCGTTCTCGGTTCGTTTATCACCCCGCCGACCCTCCGATCCGGCATGAGCGAGGCCGACGAGCAGACGGCTGCGACCGCGACCGGCCGGGAGATCTGGATCGAGAAGTACCGGCCGCAGTCGCTCGACGACATCCACGGCCAGGAGGACATCGTCGAACGGCTTCAGAGCTACATCGAACAGGACGACATCCCGCACCTGCTCTTTTCGGGGCCGGCCGGCGTCGGGAAGTGCGTTACCGGTGAGACGCCCGTGTTGACTGACTCCGGAGTGAGGCCGATAGAAGACGTGGTCGGTGACACGGACGGTTTCGGCGAATCCGAAGACGAGATTCGGATCGCGACGATGACCGACCGGAACGATTTCGAGTACGTTGAACCGTCGCACGTGTTCGGAAAGCGTGCCAAGGAACTCGTGGAGGTAACGACTCGTGACGGCACCGAGTTCCGAGTGACTCCGGAACATAAACTCCGGGTCATCACCCACGAGGGGTTCGAGTGGATTCCCGCCGGGGAGCTGTCGGACGGCGATCGGATCGCTCGGCCAAGCCGGCTGCCGACGCCAGCGACTAATCGGACCACTGGACCGACGCTGCGGTGGTACGACGAGATGAACCCGGAGCGGACAGAGGTGACGCTCGATGCCGAGACCGCAGATGACCTGAACCTCGATCGGACGGTCCCCTTGTCAGCGCTTCGTGCGACAGCCGACGGCGTGGACAGTTGGGTGAACGGCGTCGAAGCGATCGAATACGTCAGACAAGGCCGTCGGTCGCGTTCGATTACCCCACCGACGGACGTGACGCCGGAGCTGGCACGATTCGTCGGCCTCGCGATCAGCGAAGCCCATATCGACGGTGGACGGATCAAGTTCTACAACACCGACGACGCACTGCTCGACGCGTTCGATTCGGCCGCACACGACGTGTTCGACGTGGAAACAAGGCGAGGGACGCAAAAAGACGTCCCCTACGTCGCGATCGGTTCCCGAACGCTGACTCACTATCTGGAATCGGTGTTCGACGCGTTCGCGAGCGCGAGCGGCGAGAAGGGGATCGGCTCGAATCTCGTCACAGCCGGGACGGACGCGCGAGCCGCGTTCCTGCGCGCCATGTTCGACGCCGAGGCCCACGTCAGCGCCAACGGGATAATCGAACTGACGCAGCGAAACTCAGGGCACATCACCCTGCTTTCGTACCTCCTCACGACGTTCGGTATCTCCACCCGCCGGAAGGAACTCCAGAAGTCTGCGACCAACGGATCTGGTGTCGAACGGACGTATCACGCGCTGTATATCTCTGGAGCGCGGGAACTGCGACGGTTCAGAGATGCGATCGGATTCACCATCGCTCACAAATCTGATCGGCTTGACGAGCACGCGCAGAAGGAGGCGAACCCCAATTACGACACGATCCCGAGCCAGACCGTTCTTCGGGATCTCTGTCGTCGGCTCGAGATCCCGATCACCGAGCATCTCCCGAAGAGTCTCAACCCGGAGTCGCCCGGAAGAGAGCGCTACTGTTCGGTTCTGGACAGCGTGGTCGACGCCGCAACGAAACAGATCGAAAACACGCAACGGGCGCTCGAACGCCTCGAATCGATCCGACCGGAACTCGAAGCGGCGACGGCCGTCCCGACGACATGGATCGAAAGCCGTGGGGAACTCGCTCCGATCGAAACCAGAAAGCAGGTCTCTGAGGTGGTCGGTGCGCGCTCGGATCGCCTCCTTGAATACAGCGACGGTCGCCGGACGCCGCGGGCGAATCGGGTGGTACGAATACTCGGAGAGTTGGATCGACCGGTCGAAGACGTTCAGATCGATCACGTGGAGACCGAACTGAGCGAGTGTATCGATCTGCTCGGCGTGGAGTACGCCGAAGTCGTGGACGGTCTCCAGATAGAGACGCCAGATCTCACGAATCTTCTTCGATCAGACGACTCTACGTTGACGTCGCTTACCCGGCTCGAAACGGTAGCAGATCGCCTCAGGGAGATCGCTACGGATTGGCTATCGTTGGAAACCGTCGAACTCCTTGATAAGGCGTCTCGGATCGCAAACGCCGATCTGCGGTACGACGAGGTAGAAACGGTCGAGAGCGTGGCGGCCGACGAGCGCGTCTACGACCTGACCGTCCCGGGGACGCGAAACTATGTCGCCGGGGAGAATCCGACGGTGATGCATAACACCACCGCCGCCACCGCCATCGCCCGTCAGGTGTACGGCGAGGACAACTGGCGCGGCAACTTCCTCGAACTCAACGCCTCCGACCAGCGCGGCATCGACGTGGTTCGCGACCGGATCAAGGGGTTCGCGCGCTCGTCGTTCGGCGGCGACTTCCGGATCGTGTTTCTCGACGAGGCCGACTCGCTCACGTCTGACGCCCAGTCAGCGCTCCGCCGGACGATGGAGCAGTTCTCCGACAACACGCGCTTCATTCTCTCGTGTAACTACTCGTCGAAGATCATCGACCCGATCCAGTCGCGCTGCGCCGTCTTCCGCTTCTCGCCGCTCTCGGACGCGGCCGTCGCCTCGCAGACGCGCGAGATCGCGGCCGCGGAGGGGATCGAGGTGACCGACGAGGGGGTCGACGCCCTCGTGTACGCGGCCGACGGCGACATGCGCCGCGCGATCAACTCGCTGCAGGCGGCGGCGACGACCGGCGACGTCGTCGACGAGGAGGCGGTGTACGCGATCACGGCCACCGCCCGCCCCGAGGAGATCGAGTCCATGGTGACGAACGCCCTGGAGGGCGACTTCTCGCGGGCCCGGGCCACCCTCGATACCCTCCTCACGGAGACCGGGATGGCCGGCGGCGACGTGATCGACCAGCTCCACCGCTCCGTCTGGGAGTTCGACCTGAGCGAGCGCGAGGCGGTCGCGCTGATGGAGCGGATCGGCGAGGCCGACTACCGGATCGCGGAGGGGGCCAACGAGCAGGTGCAGTTGGAGTCGCTGCTCGCGTCGCTTTCGTTAGAAGAATAGGTCGGTTCCGGTCGCGCCTCGTTCCGATCGCGGCGCGTGAACGCGGTTACGTATACGGGATCGGCGTTGGGAGCGGCGTCCTAATCGTCTCCGAAGCTCCAGCCGCTCGCTTATAAGCGGGTGACACCGGATCGACGATGAACGCCTCCAAAGCCCCAACCCCCCTTTGAATCCCGTCCCGCACAGCGACCGTACCTCACACCTCCCCAGCCTCGCCGCTCGCGCCTTATAAAGGCGCTCGCGGCGTCCCTCGCGCGGCGCTCCTCGCGGCCGCCGGTGGCGGCCGCTTGCAGGCGCGCGCCACCGCAGGCGCCTTCAGACATAAATCATAACCGCTGTTCCGGGACGCGCTTTTTAAGCCGAGCGCGCACCGATGAGGGGTACAGAATGCTCGTCGTCGTCTCAGACACCCACTCGCACGAGGAGTCGAAGCTGCAGGGGCGCACCGCGGAGGCGGTCCGCGCGGCCGACCTCGTCGTCCACGCGGGCGACTTTCACCGCGAGCCGGTGCTCGACGCCTTCGAGTCGGCGGCGCGGACGCTCCGCGGCGTGTACGGCAACAACGACGACGCCGCGATCCGCGATCGACTCCCGGAGGTCCGGACGGTCGAGTACGCGGGCGTGCGGTTCGCGGTCACCCACCGCCACCGCAGCGGGGACACCGGGCTGGTCATGCTCGGTCGGGGGCGCGACGCGGACGCCGTGATCTGCGGCCACAGCCACCGCCCGCGGTTCGACGACACCGGCGGGCTGCCGATCGTGAACCCGGGAAGCCACGCGCGGCCGCGGGGAAACCGGCCGGCGCACGCCGAACTGGACCCGGTGTCGACGGGGGCCGGGGGCGAGACGAGTCCCGGCGCGGCGAACGCGCTCGACGGGCGGCTCGTCACGCCGGACGGCGAGGTCTTCGAGACGTTCCGGATCGAGCCGTGAGAAGACGCCGCCCGCGGAGGGGGAGGGCGCGGG
>NZ_NHPF01000042.1:0-1480 GCF_002252925.1 Halorubrum sp. Ea8 | reverse complement strand
GTCTCGTGGGCTCGGGGCGGCCCGATCGGCGCCGGGATCGGCGCCTTCCTCGGGGGATCGACCGGCTACGCCGTCGGCTACGCGCTGAGCGAACTGGAGGGCGAGCGCGGCGACCACCGCGAGGCGACGCTGGACGACTACGCGGACGGCGACGAGCCGGACCACGCGCCGGTGGACGACGGCGACGATCCCGGAGACGAGGGCCCGGTGCGGATAGCGGTCGGCGAAGAGGCCGACGAGGGCGACGACCACGGCGGGGACGACGACCACAGTGAAGGCGACGACCACGGCGAAGGTGACCACGACGAGGGCGACGACCACGCCGAAGGCGACGACCACCGGTCCGAGGAGTGACCGACGCGCGCGACCCGCGTCGTCAGTCCCGCCGGGTCGCGAACCGGGAGATCGCGGCCGCCGCGAGCGCGCCGACGACCGCGATGACGGCGAGCACGAGGAACAGCTCGCGGGGGCCCGCACGGGTGAGAACCGTCCCAGCGAGCGCGGCGCCGAGCGATCCGACGCCGAAGATGCCGAGGTAGGTGTAGCCGAACGAGATCCCCCGCGCCTCGCTCGGCGAGTAGGCCGCAACCGTCGCCTGCGAGAGCGGCTGTACGGTGAACAGCGCGACTCCGAGCGCGAGCGAGACCGCGAGGAACGACGCGGTGGTCGCGCCGGCGGGGACGAACAGCAGCGCGAGGACCGCGAGGACGGACATGAGAGCGATCAGTCCCCGCTCCGGGCGGACCCAATCGGCGATCCGACCGCCGAGGTACTGGCCGAGCACGCCGACCATGAGGACGGCGACGTACAGGTACCGCGCGAGGTCGAACTCCTCGGCGTACGGGCTCTCCGGATCGATGAGCTGGACGTCGACCAACCCGCCGAGGGCGTCGCCGAGGAGGTCCGGGAGAAACGTGAGGAACGTCCGGTAGTAGAGCCCGCTGAGCGTGACGAACGCGAACACGATCAGGAACCCGCCGGCGAGCAGGACCCGCGTGTCGTCGACGATCGTCGACGGCGACACCTCGCCTTTGGTGCCGTCGCCCGTTTCGTCGGCGGCGGCCGAACCCTCGCCGCCGCCGTCGACGACCGCGGACTCCGGGAGCGCGGCGTCGACGTCGACGGTGAGGCCGTACGCGGCGACGACGACGGCGGGAACGGTGAGCGCGGCCGCGACGACCCGCCAGTCGAACGCCAGGAGGAGCAGCGCGGTCGCCAGCGGCCCGAGGGCGATGCCGAGGTTGCCGCCGATCCCGTGGTAGCCGAGCGCGGTCCCGCGGCGGTCGACCGACTTGGAGATCAGCGACAGCCCCGCGGGGTGGTAGACGCTCGCGGTGACGCCCCACACGGCGATGGCGAGCGCGAGCGCGAGCAGGTTCGGGGCGACGCTCACGAGCAGGAACGAGGCGGCCATCCCGCCGAGACACGCGAGGATGAGCGACTTGGAGCCGAACCGGTCGACGAGGATGCCGCCGGGGAG
>NZ_NHPF01000128.1:0-4285 GCF_002252925.1 Halorubrum sp. Ea8 | reverse complement strand
CCGCCGCCTCCCTCGCGCGTGCTGTCGCCGGCGCGTAGCGCCGGCTTCCAGAGGGACCGAAGGTCCCTCGCGGCTCGGCCGCGGGCACGGCCTCGCAGGCACGCGCCGCTGCCGGATATGTATAAAAGCGTGAGCTCGATCCGCCGTTTCTCTGTCGATCACACCCGTTCGTCGAGTATCGTCTCGTCGCTGTGGCGGACTTCGACGCGCTCGGGGACCGGCGCCTCCGCGAACTCGATTATGACCTCGTAGGGGTGGGCTACGGCGACGTCCGGACACGCTTCCTCGTCCCAGTCCGGGTCGTATTCGGCGGTCAACCGGACCAGCAGGCGGTCGGCGTCGAGCGTCGCTTCGATCAGCTCGATCCGATAACACTCTCGCGAGCCGTCGAGCAGCCGTCCCCTGACGGTGAGCCGCGGCGGGTCGGCGTCGACCGCGCGGATCAGGACGGCGGCGTCGTGTGGATTCGGTTCGTCGGATTCGAACTCCCCGGTGTGCTCGCGGCGCAGCGTAAGTTCGGCGCCGTCGACGGTGTCGGGGACTTCTCCCCACGGCGGCACGGGACAGCCCGCGAGGGGGGCGGTCGAGACGGCCGTCGCAGTCGCGAGGAGGGCTCTGCGGCGCATGGCGGGGAACGGCCGGGCGGGCGAAGTAAGCTTTGTGACGGGACGATCCCACCGATCGATCGTTTCATACTGATAGCACGTCTCACGGTAACACGTATGAGCGACGACGACCGGATCCCCGTGACCGTCCTCAGCGGGTACCTCGGCGCCGGGAAGACGACGATGGTGAACCACCTGCTCGCGAACCCCGGCGACAGGCGGATCGCCGTCATCTTAAACGACATGGGCGAGGTGAACGTCGACGCGGAGCTGGTCGCCCGCGAGAACGACGAGGAGGGGATCGTCGACCTCTCGAACGGCTGTATCTGCTGTCGACTCCAGGACGACCTGCTGAGCGAGGCCGCGACGCTCGCGGAGTCGCGGGAGTTCGACTACCTCCTCGTGGAGTCGTCGGGCATCTCCGAACCGATCCCGGTGGCGCGGGCGTTCACGGAGGGGACCGATGCCTCCGAGATCGACCCCACCGAACGCTTCCGGCTCGACACGATGGTCACCGTCCTCGACACCTACGGGTTCTGGAAGGAGTTCGACGCCGGCGAGAGCCTGCCGGGCGACGGGGAGCCGGCCGCGGACCGACCCCTCGCGGACGTGCTCGTCGAGGGGATCGAGTTCTGCGACGTCCTCGTGTTGAACAAGACGGACATGGTCCCGGACGACGTCCTCGACGAGATCGAGTCGGTCGCCGACCGGATCGGCCCGCGGGCGAAACGGATCCGGACGAGCTACTCCGAGGTCGACCCCGGAGCGGTGCTCGGCACGGGACGGTTCGACTTCGAGACGGCCAAGCGGTCGCCCGGGTGGAAACGCGCGCTCGCGGAAAGCGAGGCGGACGGGCACGGCGGGGAGGAGGAGGCTCACGGCCACGATCACGACCACGCCGAGGGCGCCGCCGCGGCCCACGGGGTCGACTCGTTCGTCTACCGCTCCGCGAACGCCCTCGCCCCGGAGCCGTTCGCCGACTGGCTCGACGACTGGGACGGCGCCATCGTGCGGGCGAAGGGCGTCGCGAACGTCGCGGGCACCGACGAGGTCATCGGCGTGAGTCAGGCCGGCCCCTCGGTGCAGGCGGGGCCGATCGGCGAGTGGGGACCGGACGACGACCGCCGCACGCGGCTCGTGTTCATCGGCAGCGAGATGGAGGAGTCGCGGATCCGGCGAGAACTCGACGACTTGGCGGCGTCGGACCCCGAGGCGGTCGAGGGAGCGAGCGCGTTCCCGATCTGAATCGGTCCCGAGAGTCGGTCGGGCTCAGATTCCCAGTTCGGCCTGTAAGTCGTCCCACTCCTCGTGGAACCCGTGGGTGGACTCGGTCTCGGTGCCGACCGCCGACTGGTAGACGTCGTCGTACTTCAGCAGCTCGCCCCACCCGTCGTGGAACGCCCAGTTGCAGTACTTACACATACGGGTGCCCACGCGAGGGAGCGACATACCGGTTTCGGCGACCGGACTGAGAGCGGCTGTCGGGAGCGCGGGCGGTCGCGCGTCTCAGGGGCTCGGGCGGTCGCGCGTCCGAGAAGCGCCGGCGGTCGCGCATTTCGGGTCCGCCGACAGAGTGAACCCCGTCCGTGACGTACGGTAGCTATCGACGTGGCTCGGCCGCGGCGACACTCAACTATGGTCACTTACAGGCGGGGCGGACACGTCCAGGGCGACGACGAGGCGGTCGAGCGGCGCTGCGAGCACTGCGGCTGGCACTGCGTCGCGGACGGCTATCCGGAGCTCGTCTCGCGGTACCAGTCGCATCTCCGGGCGGAGCACCCGAAGGCGTGGCTCCGGACCTGATATCGGTGGCGGAAAAATCGGAACAGCGGATGCGAGGCGGCGCCTCGGCGACTCAGGGTTCGAGGAGGACCTTCGTGACGCCCTCCTCGCGGGCGTCGAACGCCTCGTACATCTCCGGGGCCTCCTCGAGGTCGACGCGGTGCGAGACCACCCAGCTCGGGTCGGCACGTCCCTCGATGATCATGTCGCGGAGGTACCGGTTGTACGACTTGACGTTACACTGGCCCGTGCCGCATTTGAGGCCCTTCTCGAAGAACTTCCCGAAGTCGATACCGAGCCGCCCCTGCGCGGCCATGTCGTCGGGCGCGCCCGGGTCCTCAGGGACGTAGAGGCCGGGGATGCCGAGCTCGCCCGTCGGCCGGACCACGCGGATGAGGTTGTTGATCACGACCGCCGGGTTCTCCTTGGCCGGCTGATAGGAGTAGTCCTCCGTCTCGGTGTCGACGTTGTCGGGGTCGGTCGCCTGATACCCGACCGCGTCGACGCCCTTGTCGACCATTCCGCCGTGTTCCTCGATGATCTGGTCGACCGGGTCGCCTTCGGAGAAGTCGATGGCGGTCGCGTCGCAGTGGTCCTCGGCCAGCTCCAGTCGGCTCGGGACCTGGTCGACGACGTAGATTTCGGCCGCGCCCTTGATCTTCGCGCTGTACGCGGCCATCAGCCCGACCGGCCCGGCGCCGAAGACCGCTACCGACTCCCCGGGCTGGAGGTTCGCCAGTTCGGTGCCGTGCCAGCCGGTCGGGAAGATGTCCGCGAGCAGCGAGAACGCGTCCTCGTGTTCGCGCCCCTCGGGCAGTTTCAGCGCGTTGTGGTCCGCGTACGGGACGCGAAGTTTCTCGGCCTGTCCGCCCGGATACGGCCCCATGGCGACGTAGCCATAGGCCCCGCCGGCGAAGCCGGGGTTGACGTTGGTACAGAAGCCGGTGTACCCCTCCTCGCAGTTCTGGCAGAACCCGCAGGAGACGTTAAACGGCATCACCACGCGGTCTCCCTCCTCCAGTGTCGAGACGGCCTCACCGACTTCGGAGACGATCCCCATGTTCTCGTGGCCGAACACGATCCCCTCCTCGGCCGCGGTCCGACCCTCGTACATGTGCAGGTCGGAGCCGCAGATACACGACGTCGTGATGTCGACGACGACGTCGTTCGGGTGTTCGATCTCCGGGTCATCTACCTCTTCTACGGCCACGTCGTACGGGCCTTGGTAAACAACAGCTTTCATGATGTGATCCAACCTAACGGAAAGCTTCGAGTATTCTAAATGTTTTTCCGTTACATAGATAGTTAATAAATTATGGTACAATTCAATTAATCGTCATGTACGTCGCGGTCGGCTGCCGGTGTGCCGAGGGGACGCAGTGGCGCGTCGACGGGGAGTCCGGCGGAGCGCAACGACTTTCCTGCGGCACGGTAAACGGAGGGTATGGACTGGCCACACGACCCCGACGGCGAGCAGGGCAGCGAGGGCAGGCGGCAGTACGGCCACGCCGTGCTCGCGAAGAAGATCGACGAGGAGGAGGACTTCCCGCTGTCGACCGCGGAGTACGTCGAGCAGTACGGGGACCACCCGATCCGGATCGACTACGAGACGGTCGTCTCCGTCGAGGAGATCTTCGAGGGCGTCGAGAAGGAGGAGTTCGCGGACTTCGTCGAGTTCCACCAGGAGCTCGGCCGCGTGATGCGCGAGAACGGCTACTGGTTCTACGAGGGTGCCGACCAGTTCGTCGACGGCAGCGCCTGAATACGAATCGGGGATAAACGTCTCGGACGCATCAGTCGTTCTCTTTTAAATAACTGCTTCGACGGCGGGCGACTCCAAAGCCCCAGCCGCGAGGAGTGCGGAGGCGACGCAAGCACCGCAGGGAGCGAGTGGGACG
>NZ_NHPF01000028.1:0-3778 GCF_002252925.1 Halorubrum sp. Ea8 | reverse complement strand
GGGAGGTCGTAGTTCACCATGATATGAGCGAACTGTAGGTTCAACCCTTCTCGGGCGGCGTCTGTGGCAAGCATCACGTTCGCCGGTCCCTCGAATTTCTCGAACTGTTGCTTACGCTGTGACTGTGAGAGATCACCGTAGATTTCGGCGATATCCCTGTCGCCGAACACTTGTCCCTTCAGGTATTCGAGGGTGTCCGTGTATTCAGTGAAGATGAGTATCTTCTCATCGGGGTCCTCCTCTAGGATCCCATCAACGTACTCGCGTAGTCGCTCTGCTTTCGAATCGACTCTGATCGCCTTCGCTTGGTTGTAGAGCTCGCGAACCATCGAGAGCTCCTGTTCGATTTTCTCTGGATCGCCAGAGGCTGCCGCGGCGCCAAGCTCCTCCTCAACGCGCTCTCGTTGCGCTTCCGTAAGGAGATCCGGATTATCACGGTATTCGTCGAGCAGGCTCTTTGTGAGCTCTGAGAGCTCGCCTACATCGGCGCCCCCCGCCTTTATCGACTCCATCCGATTTCGAAGAGATTGCTGAATGGCGTAGATCGAGGAAACGAGCCGTTTCTGGTAGAGTACCATCGCGAACCCCGCGGCGTCGTTCTCCTCTTGACTGGCGAGGTTGTAGTGTTCGGTGATGTACTCGGTGATGTCGTCGTACAGTTTGCGCTCTTGACTCGTGAACTCGACTGGAAGGGTCTGGATATTCTTTTCGGGGAACATGGGGGTCCCATCCTCGTTGTACATCTCGTCTTTGAGCCGACGGATCATTAGATCCTTCAGCCCCTCCTTGTTGACGTCGTGCTCGTCGCGGAAACGGTAGGGATCGAGAAGCGAGATCATGAAGTAGAACTGATCACGCTTCCCGTTGTGTGGCGTTCCGGTGAGAAATAGTAGGCCGTCAGATGTCTCAGAAACCGCTTCCCCAACCCGATATCGATCGGTCTTGTTGACGCCACGCTTGCCTTCTCGACGGGCAGTGAGGTGGTGTGATTCGTCGAAGAGCGCGATATCCCAGTCGTCCTGAACGTTCTTTAGCGCCGAACGCACATCATCCTGCTTAGCAAAGTCGACAGAAGTGATGATGCGATCTTCGTGCGACCAGACATTCTCGGCAGGATAGGCATCACGCTTCGCCTCCACGTAGTCGCGGTCGTAAATGACGTAATTCGTGTCGAACTTCTCGCGGAGCTCTTCCTGCCACTGGGTGGTAAGTGGTGCCGGGGCGACAATCAGAACGCGGTCAGCCTGTCCACGGGCGGCGAGTTCCTCGATGACGATCGCGGCTTCGATTGTCTTTCCGAGACCAACCTCGTCGCCGATGAGGTAGCGGTGATCGTATGACGTGAGGATCTCGTGAGCAGCTTTCACTTGGTGGGGGGCGATGTCGATCCGGTTGTTCTCCAATGCGACGAAGCGATCCTGTCGGTGTGCGAGATCTAATTCGGCCGCCTTGGCACGAAGGTTGAAGCCTGCTGGATCGTCGAACTCACCCTTCTCGATGAGGGCGTCGCTGCTGTCTGTAATATCAACTACTGCAGCAGGCAATTTTTTTGAGTCATCGTCGTCGGTCAGAATGTGGAGCAGACACTGTCCCGATGGTCGGTGATTGACTTTGACGAGTTCACCCTCGCCGCCCGCGAAGCTAACGCGATCCCCGATATCGAAACCACACGCGCAATTAGACACTATTATATCGGAAGGTAGCGACCTGACTTAATTTCTCGGCAAATAAGTCGCCACGCTCCCGTGGGGCGTGATACCGGGGCCACAACATCTCCTCAATACCGTCCAATCATATTCACAATGGACGACAAGTTGGAGACCCTCGCAAAAATACACATCTCACCCATTGCTTGTGACTCTATCACGGCGGCTTCGATTGTCCTCGGGGTAAATATAAGTCAGTTGAATAGACAAAATGATTGTGTGACATCACACAGCACATTCAAACCGGGTGACAGGGTGTCCTACTACGGAGGTGAAGGAACAGTCGTCCGTGTTGAAGACGATGTGCTGCATATACACACTGATGAAGGGGAAATCACTACCCATCGGTCCAATCTTCCAATGGTATCAAAGACATCTGAGTTCGAAAGCGGTGAGCGGGTCACTTTTCCCGGCGGGAAAGGAGAAATCCTAAAAGTTGAAGAAAGGTCAGACCGTCCCGATCTGCTCATTGTACGGACGGCAGATAACAAGGTAAAAGAAGTTCCTGCCGATAAGAAAGGCGTCGAGCCGCTGGCGGACATCAGCGATAAACTGTCACTATTGCAGTTCGATACCGGTTCACGCTTCGATTTGTTAAAAACAGCAATTAAACTTGATCTCGCCTATCGGTTCGACCGGTTCTTGTCGTTAGCAGGAAATCGAATAGACGTTACCCCACACCAAGTCGAGGCAGCGCACGAAATCCTCACGTCCCACGATCAACGCTATCTACTCGCTGATGAGGTCGGCCTCGGAAAGACGATCGAGGCAGGTATCGTCATCGAGGAGCTCATGGCCCGCGGAAGAGCGGAGCGAGTTCTCATTGTCACGCCTGCCTCATTGAAACTACAGTGGCAAGAGGAGATGAAAGACAAATTCGATCAGGATTACGTGATTTATGACCGCGACTATGTGGACGCAATTGGCCGGTCGACAACATCGGAGAATGTCTGGGAGCATGATAATCTCGTCATCACCTCAATTGATTTTGCCAAACAGGAGGCGGAGGCAGACGACGAAGAGGACATGCTTGAACCTCTCCGGCGAGCAGAATGGGATATTGCCATCTTCGACGAAGCGCACCATCTGACAGCGAGACGGGGAAGTGATGGGGAGAGACGACCGACAGATCGTTATGAAGTCGGTGAAGCAGTAAGCCAGAATGCTGATTCATTGTTGTTTCTGACCGGGACCCCACATAAAGGAAAGTCTGATCAGTTCTACTTTATAGTTGATCTGATCGAGCCGTATAGATTTGAAAATGAGAGCAGTATCAATCCCGAATCATTGGATGATCTAATGATTCGCCGGTTGAAGAGTAACCCTAATATGGTACATTCGGACGGGAGTCCGATGTTCCCAGAAAAACAGATCGATACTCTATCAGTCGAATTTACCGATGAAGAATATGCGCTCTATCAGGATATTACCGAGTATCTCAACAAGCACTATCGGCTTGGTGAGGAGCAAGCGTCCCATGCCGCCGGATTTTCGATGGTTATCTATCAAAAGCGACTCGTGTCGAGTATTCGAGCGATTCAGCGATCCCTCGAAAGACGTGAATCTACACTCCGAGAAGGCGGCCGAGATCAGCTCTCGCAGGTTGCAAAAAGTTTACTCAAACAATATAGAGAAAGCCCAGAAACGCTCACAGAAAAGCAACGACAGCACGTCGAAGACGAGCTACAAGAGCTCTCGACAAGGCAGGATCCTGAACAACGACAAAAAGAGTTGGAAATTGTAGAAGAACTGATACAGCGAGCGAAGCAAATTGGTGTTGATTCAAAAGCAGAACGGCTACGAACGTCGATCAACGACCTCCTTGAGAGAGAGCCAGACGAGAAGGTACTGGTCTTTACAGAGTATACAGATACCCTCGAATATCTTCGCGACGAAGTGCTGTCGGATTTCGATATTACGCAGATTCACGGTGGGCTAGCCCAGTCTCAGCGGCGAGAGCAAGTCGAGAAGTTCCGGTCTGAGGCGAATATTATGCTAGCGACTGATGCTGCACGGGAAGGGATCAATCTCCAGTTTGCCCATATTATGGTGAACTACGACCTCCCGTGGAA
>NZ_NHPF01000002.1:0-1541 GCF_002252925.1 Halorubrum sp. Ea8 | reverse complement strand
CCGTCGCCGTCGACTGAGACCGGGCCGTCGCCGTCGACTGAGACCGGTTGGCCGACGACGAGGCTCGCGGCCGCTCTACGACAGCGCGTCGCCGAACTTGTCCCGCCGGAAGAGGTCGATCTCCTGTGCCGACGACCCCTCGCGCGTGGCCGCGAAGGCGATCGCCTCGGCCACCTCCTCGGGCTCAGTCACCGTGCCGGGTTCGAACCGCTCCTCGAACGGCTCGCCGTCCTCACTGCCGAACTCCGTGCGCACTTCGGAGGGGTTCACGACGGAGACGGCGACCCCCTCGTCGCCGACCTGCGCCGCGACGCTGTGCGCGAAGCCGCGCACCCACCACTTCGTCGCGGCGTACACCGGATTGAACGACCGCGGGTACTGGCCCGCGAAGCTCCCGACGACGACGAGCGTCCCCTGACTCTCCGTCAGGTGCGGGAGCGCTTCCCGCGTGAGGAAGAACGTCCCGTCGACGTTCGTCTCCTGCATGGCGAAGTACTCCTCGTCGGTCATCTCCGCCACGTCGCTGCCGCGGCCGACCCCCGCGTTGGAGACGACGACGTCGAGCCCGCCGAACCGGTCGATCACCGCCTCGACCGCCGCCTCGCTCGTCGCCCGGTCGCGGATGTCGCCGTCGACGACTAACGTGTTCGCGTCGTGTTCCGCCTCCAAATCCGCCGCCAGCGACTCCAGCGCCTCGCGCCGGCGAGCCAGCAGCGCGACGTTCGCGCCCCGCGCCGCCAGCGCGTGGGCCGTCGCCTCGCCGATTCCGGAGCTCGCGCCGGTCACCAGGGCCGTCGCGTCGTCGAGCGTGGTCATGACCGACGGATCGCGGGGGGCGAGTATAAAACGTCGCGTCGGGGAACCGCCGGCCCACTCGACGGCTTCGGACGGGCGGGTCCGGACCGATCCTCCGATGAGCCCGACCGGGCCCTCACTCGTTCTGGACGAACTCGCCCGAGCAGTCGTACTCGATCAGTTTCACCTTTCCCTCGGCCTCGACCGTTCCGTTGTAGGGATCGGCTCGCTCGTACCGCTGGTAGACGGTCACGCTCTCGACGCGCGTCTCGTGGGACCGGTTCCAGTCCGCACAGAGGTAGTTCGCGAGGTACGAGCGGTGGTTCTCGTTGTCGGTGGAGCGGACGTTCCCGAGGTACTTCCGCCAGCGCGAGGTGAGGTAGGTGGCCTCCGCACGCGGCGGCCGTTCGAAATCGACCGCCGAGTTCCGTAACACGTCCCGTTCGGTCCCGTTTTCGAGGGTTCCGGGCGCGACGAACCATCGGGTCGTGTGGGTGGGATCGGGGGCGAACATCCGCCACGACTGGTCCATGTCGACGGCCTCCAAGACGTCCTCACCGGGTTCGGGGACCTCGGCGTAATCGACCGCCTGCGCCCCGGAGAGAACGATCAACACGAGGAACACGTACGGCAAGACCGTCGAGACGAGGACGCGTCCGCCGGCGAGCGTCCCGGTGAGGTCCGCATCGCGGAGACCGTCGAGGCGTCCCGGCGCGACCGGGCGTGAGAACGGCGCGCGCCGGGAC
>NZ_NHPF01000135.1:0-604 GCF_002252925.1 Halorubrum sp. Ea8 | reverse complement strand
CCCGTCTTCGACGACCTCGATGATGCTCCCGCGGACGCGGTCGTAGTGCTCGTTGAAGATCTCGCGGTGGTCACCGTCGTTCTGCGCGTGGGTGTACAGCTCGTGGTACACCTTCATGCGCTCCCAGTGGGAGAACTCCTCGAACTCGGGCCCGAACAGGCACTGGTCGATCCGCGCGTCGAGCTCCGAGCGGGGGTCGTCGTCCGCGTCCACCTCGACGNNCAGCAGGTCGTACTTGCCGTCGAAGTGGTAGTGGATCACCTGCCGGGTGAGGTCCATCTCCTCGCCGATGTCGCGCATCCGGAGGTCCGTGTACCCGTGCTTGCTCAGCGCACGGAACGTGGCCTCCATGATCACCTCCTCGGTGTCCTTGGAGGAGACGGTCTCGCGGGAGTCGCTCATACGGCCCTCTCCGACGGTGAGACACATAAGCGATCCCACCGTCCGATTCGGTTTACCATACAGTAAATTTTTAACCTCATGGTCAAACGGTACAGTCGGACATGACACGAAAGATCATCCGAAACGGGACCGTCGTCTCTCTCGATCCCGACGTCGGCGAGCTGGCGGAGGCGGACGTGCTGATCGAGGACGGCGAGATCGT
>NZ_NHPF01000162.1:0-2663 GCF_002252925.1 Halorubrum sp. Ea8 | reverse complement strand
AGTGCGTGGCGAAGAGCGCGGTGGCGCCCAGCTCGTCGTGGACGAACTCGGCGGCCGCGCGGGCGATGGCGCGCCCGTCCGTCGTCGCGGTGCCGCGGCCGACCTCGTCGAGGAGCACGAGCGAGGCGGGGCCGGCGTCGTGGAGGATCTCCGTCAGCTCGCTCATCTCGCGCATGAACGTCGACTGACCGCCCGCGATGTCGTCCGAGGCGCCGACGCGGGTGAACAGCCGGTCGAAGACGGGCAGGGTGGCGGCCTGCGCGGGGACGAACGACCCGGTCTGCGCGAGCACGACCGCGAGCGCAACCGATCGCATGTACGTCGACTTCCCGCTCATGTTCGGGCCCGTGATCACGGCGACCGACCCGCGGGGAAGGTCGGCGTCGTTCGGGACGAACGACGCCTCCGCGCGCTCGACGACGGGGTGGCGGCCCCCCTCGATCTCGATCCCGGCGTCGGGGTCGTCGCGAACTTCCGGGCGGACGTAGTCGGCCTCGACCGCCACGGTCGCCAGCGAGCAGCACGCGTCGAGCTCGGCGAGCGCGTCGGCGAGGCCCTGGATCCGCTCCGTCTCGGCCGCGACGCGCTCGCGGACGTCGGCGAACAGCTCGTACTCGAGGGCGTCCGCGCGCTCGGCGGCGCCGACGATCTCCTCCTCGCGCTCCTTCAGCTCGGGCGTCACGTAGCGTTCGCTGTTCTTCAGCGTCTGCCGGCGGCGGTAGTCGTCGGGGACCCGGTCGAGGTTGGCGTCGGTCACCTCGATGTAGTAGCCGTGGACCTGGTTGTGGCCCACCGACAGCGAGTCGATCCCGGTGCGCTCGCGCTCGCTCGCCTCCAGGTCGGCGACCCACTCGCGCCCCTCGCGCTCGGTCGCGCGGAGCGCGTCGAGGTCGTCGTCGAACCCCTCGCGGATCACGCCGCCGTCGGTGATCTCGGGCGGGGGGTTGACCGCGATCGCCTCGTCGATCAGGTCGCGGACCGCGACCAGCTCGTCGAGGCGATCGCGGAGGGCGCGAAGGTGGTCGGTCCGCGGGCGCTCGGCGTCGCCGCCGGCGTCCTCACTCCCCGCCTCCGCGAGGAGCGACTTCAGCTCCGGGACGACCGCGAGCGTCGCGTGCAGCGAGCGCAGGTCGCGGGCGTCGGCCCGCCCCCGCGAGACGCGCCCGACGAGGCGCTCCAGGTCGTAGGCGGCCGCGAGCGCGTCGGCGACTCCCTCGCGGACCAGCGTGCGGTCGGCCAGTTCGCCGACCGCGTCGTGGCGGCTCCGGATCGCGTCGGCGTCGACGAGCGGGCGCCGGAGCCACCGCTCCAGACAGCGCCGGCCGAGCGCGCAGCTCGTCTCGTCGAGCGCGTCGAACAGGGTGTCGCTCGCGCCGAGCCCGCGGTTCTCGAACAGCTCCAGGCTGCGCCGGGCGGCGGCGTCGAGCCGCAGCCGGTCGCGGGGGTCGTACCGCCGGAGCCGCGTGACGTACGAGAGCGGCCCGTCGTCGCCCTGCGTGTACTCCGCGTACGCGAGGACGGCGCCGGCCGCCCGGAGCTCGGCGTCGCCCTCGAATCGCCGGTCGGGCGCCGGGAGGTACGGCTCCAGCCGCTCCGTCGCGGCGCGGCGCTCGAAGACGCCGGGGTCGTACTCGTGGACCGTCCAGCCGCGCTCGGCGTCCGCCGGCTCGAACGTCGGGGCGTCCGGCCCCGCGATCAGCTCGGCCGGCGCGATCCGGTCGAGCTCCCCGGCGACCGCGTCGCGGTCGCCCGACGTGACGAGGCATTCGCCCGTGGAGACGTCGACGGCGGCGAGGCCGACGCCGCCCCCCGCGTCCGCATCGGTCTCGCCGGCCGCCACCGCCGCCACGTAGTTCGTGGTGCCCGCCTCCAGCAGGTCGTCCTCGACGACGGTCCCGGGCGTGATCACCTCCGTGACGGCGCGGTCGACGAGGCCGGACGCCTGCTCGGCGTCCTCGACCTGATCGCCGACGGCGACGCGGTAGCCGGCGTCGAGCAGCGATTCGAGGTACGGCGCGGCGTTGTCGATGGGGATCCCCGCCATCGGGTAGTCGCCGGTCGAGTCGGAGCGCTCCGTGAGCGTCACCTCGCAGACCCGCGCGACGGCCTCGGCCGCCTCGCAGAACGCCTCGTAGAAGTCGCCGACCTGGAACAGCACCAGCGCGTCCTCGTGGGCGGCACACAGGTCCGCGTACTGCGAGAGCATCGGCGTGAGCTCCTCGCGGGCGTCGGCGACGCCCGGCGGGAGCCCCGTGGCGACCTCTCGGTCCGCAGTTGGCATATCGCGAGTCCGGGCGCCCGCGGGCATAAACGGTACGGAGGACGGCGGGCGCCGGCGCGGCGCCAACGGGGGGTCCCCACGGCGGGACTCCGGGAGGGACCGCTGTGAGGGACGCCCTCGGCCGCGAGCGGTCGGGACGCTTACAACGATGGACGCCCCAGTACGAGTGTGACGAACCGGACGATCATCGTCGGCATGGCGGCGACGTTCATCGGGCTGACGGCCCTGCTCCTCGTCGCCGGGGTCGTGGTCTCGCCCGTCCTGCTGGCCGTGGCCGTCCCCTTCGGGATCGTCGCGTACTTCCTCTGGTACCACGCCAGCGGCAAGCTGCGCGACCGGGTCCACCGGGAGGCCGCGCGCGCCGGTCCGACCGAGCGCGAGC
>NZ_NHPF01000004.1:0-3366 GCF_002252925.1 Halorubrum sp. Ea8 | reverse complement strand
GTCTCGTGGGCTCGGCGGCTGGCTCCGGGGGTGGCGCCCGGCGGTCTCGATGGCCGCGCGGAACCTGCGCCGGAACCGAGTGCGGACCGCCCTCGCGGTGCTCGGCGTCTGCATCGGCGTGCTCGCGGTCGCGGCGCTCGGCATCTTCGGAAACGTGTTGGCGCTCGGCGCCGCCGACGCCATCGGCGACATCGGCACGCAGGTCGTGGTCTCGCCGAACAACGACGCCGGCGTCGACTCGCTCTCGGACGCGGACGTGGCGGACATCCGGCGCGCGGTGGGCTCGCCGGCGGTCGTCCCGCTGTACTCGGACAACGCGGTCGTCTCCGCGCAGAACGATCAGCAGTTCGCGACCGTCTACGGCGTCGAGGAGCCCGCGCTCGCGTTCGAGGCCGCGGAGGGGCGGCTCCCCGAGCGCCACCGACAGGGCGCGATCGTCGGCGCCGGCGTCGCGGAGGACCTCGGCGTCGGCGCGGGCGACACCGTCGGGATCGCCGGGAGACAGGTCCGGGTCGTCGCGGTGCTCGTCGAGAGCCAGACGTTCAGCCCGGTGGCCCCGGACGACGCCGTCTTCCTCCCCGAGTCCGCGTTCTCGGCCGACGGGTACGGCCAGGTGCTCGTCGTCGCCGAGTCGGGCGAGGCGGCGCGGACCGCCGCCGACGACATCCGCGAGCAGGTGAACGCCCGCGAGGAGCGCGTCGACCTCTTCGAACTCGCCGCGATCGTCGACGAGGTAAACGAGTTCTTCGGACTGCTCAGCACGTTCCTCCTCGGCCTCGGCGCCATCTCGCTCGTCGTCGCCGGCGTCTCGATCCTCAACGTCATGTTAATGAGCACGGTCGAGCGGCGGGAGGAGATCGGGGTGATGCGCGCGGTCGGCGTGGCCCGCCGCGACGTCTTGCGCGTGCTGCTCGCGGAGGCCGGCCTCATCGGCGCGGCCGGCGCCGCCGCGGGGACCGCCCTCACCGTCCTGCTCGTCGCGGGGCTGGTCGTCTCGACGCCCGAGGTCGACGCCGCGCTCGCGCTCGACCCGACGAACGGCTACTACCTCCTCCTCGCGCTCGGCTTCGGCGTCGGCGTGGGACTCGTCAGCGGCGCTTACCCGGCCTGGAAGGCCGCGAACGAGCGCCCGGTGGAAGCGCTGCGGAGCTGAGCGGCCGCGACCTCCCGACGGCCGCGCGCGCGAGCGGGGTCATCACCCCGCCCAGCCCCCACGCATGTCGTCGGTCACGCGGTCGCGCCACGTGTCGAAGGCGTCACGACACTCCGGGCTCTCGTCGATGTGCCGCACGAATCCCGCGCCGGGGGACGCCAGCTCCGCCTCGCAGAACGGACACCGCTTCGGTTCGATGGTCGATTCCGATAATGGCATGATAACACATACCAATCCAGACGCTCAAAAGTGTTGTTACGTGTGGAGAAATTTGCGAGCGGTATCGTTTCTACGCACCACTCACCGACGATAACGCCTGAACGTTCAATCGCGGAGGAAGAAACGGTCCGAGCGTCAGTCGGCCGTACGCTCGTACGTGACGAACGCGAGGTCCCCGTCGGTCTCGGCGTCCGAGACGACCTCGCGGTCGACTTCCCGCCACGCGTCGGCGTCCCAGTCGGGGAAGCGCGTGTCGCCGTCGGGGCGGTCGGGGACCTCCGTCAACACCATCCGGTCGGCGCGGTCGAGGAACTGCTCGTAGACGGCGGCGCCGCCGATCACGTACGCCTCGTCGACGCCGCGGTCGGCGGCGTCGGCGGCGGCGAGCACGACCGCCCCGGTGACGTCGTTCGCGACGACCGCGCCCGCCGGGAGGTCGAGGTCCCGCGTCGTCAGCACGACGTTGGTCCGATCGGGGAGCGGGCCGCCGATCCGGGCGGCGATGCTCTCGTACGTCTTCCGGCCGACGATCACGGGGTGACCGGTCGTGAGCCGCTTGAAGTGCGCCAGGTCCGCCGGGTAGTGCCACGGCATCCCGCCGTCGTCGCCGATGACGCCGTTCTCGGCGACCGCGGCGACGAGGACGAGGTCGACGTCGGAGTCCGAGGGTAGGTCGTCGTCGCCGACGGACGCGGGCCCGTCTCGGGACATCACTCCGCGACCGCGAACGAGAGCCCGTCCGCGGAGTCGTAGTCGACGAGTTCGACGTCCTCGTAGGTCAGCTCGTCGAGGGGGACGTCGGCGATCTCGATCCGGGGTCGATCGCGCGGCTCCCGCGAGAGCTGTTCGAGCAGGCCGGGGACGTGGTCGTACCCCTCCTCGCCGTCGACCTCGTCGGGCGCGGTCCGCTCGACCCAACTCTTCACGTCGAGGTAGTCCGCGTTGCTCTCGACGTTCGCGAGTCGTTCCTGCACGTACGGGAGGTTGTTCGCGTACCACTTCCCGCGGTCGCCGCGGCCGCAGTAGACGTGCGCGTCGACGACGGTGTGGCCGAACTCGCCGACCTCGAACCCGGTCCGCTGGGCGAGCGCGTTCGCGAGGATCGCGTACGCGGCGATGTTGAACGGCACGCCGAGCGCGATGTCTCCCGAACGCTGCGTGAGGTGGAGGTTCAGGCGCCCGTCTTGGACGTTCACGACGAAGGTGTAGTGACACGGCGGGAGCGTCGAGGTCGCGGCGTTGGCGGGGTGCCAGGCGTTGACGACCATCCGCCGGGAGCGGGGGTTCTCCTCCAGCGTGTCGAGCACGTACCGAATCTGGTCGAACGTCCGGCGCTCGCTCCCGTCGGGGCCCTCCTCGACGGTCACCCAGCGGTGGGCGTCCTCGGGCCACGTCTCGCCGGGGAGCGCGGCGTCGTCCTCGGGGACCGGATAGCGGCGCCAGAACCGGCCGTAGGCGGTGTCGAGCCGTCCCTCGTCGTCGGCCCACGCGTCCCAGATCTTCGTCTCCTCGCGGAGGTTCTCGACGTGCTCCTCGCCGGAGAGGTACCACAGCACCTCGTGGATGAGCGAGTTCCAGCGGTAGCCGTCCATCTGCTTGGTGGTCAGCAGCGGGAACCCCTCCGCGAGGTCGACGGTGTACTGCCCGCTGAACGACGCGATCGTGTCGACGCCGGTCCGGTTCGGCTTGTACGTGCCCGTCGACAGGGTGTCGTCGACGAGATCGAGGTACTGTTGCATGGTGGTCGGCGTCGCCCCCGGCCCGACGGGTCCGGGAGACGACGGGTCTGTCGAGTCAAATGCGCGGGGGGAAACTAAGTGTGTCGCGAGCGGAACCGAGGTGAGGTGTCCTCGGGCTCGCCGGCGCCGTCAGTTTATAAATAGCCGAAGCGGTGGCGCGCCTCCGAGCGGTCGCCGACGGCGACCGCGAGGAGTCCGCGAGGGAGTCGCTGGCGTCGTCGGCGCCAGCGACGAGGCTGGGGAGGCGTGAGGCTG
>NZ_NHPF01000140.1:0-2523 GCF_002252925.1 Halorubrum sp. Ea8 | reverse complement strand
TTCGCCGACCGCTATCCGCACCGGGCCCTCGTCTCCGGGATCGTCGCCGTCGTCCACCGGCGCGTGGTCCGGCTCGTCGCCGTCCGCGTAGTCGTCCAGCGTCGCCTCGCGGTGGTCGCCGCGCTCGCCCTCCAGTTCGCTCAGCGCGTAGCCGACGGCGTAGCCGGTCGATCCCCCGAGGAAGGCGCCGATCCCGGCGCCGATCGGGCCGCCCCGAGCCCCGAGCACCGCCCCCGTGAACCCGCCGACCGTGGCGGCTCGCTCCGCTTCTCGCTCGGCCCGCGTGCGGTCCCGGTCGGCGATCCGATCGGCGGCGTGGCCCTCGTCGTGGTCGTGATGGGTCATACCCGACGGTAGGGGCTCCGACGGTCTATACGCTTCGCCGATAAGGGACGAGGGGGGCGAGCGGAGCGATCAGACCGTGTGTTTCGCCTCTTCCGCGTCGTCGACGACCTCGATCCCGCGGTTGTTCACCGCGTGGGGGTCGAGCCCCTGCTCCTGCAGGAACTGCTTGTAGATGCGTTCGACCGTCTCGCCGTCCTTCTGTCGGTCGCTGGCGTGGTCGCACAGCTCCACGAGGTTCTCCGGCACGTCGTTCTCGTGGACGATCCAGTGGTTGATCGTGTCCGAGAGCCGGCGGATGGGCGAGGTGAAGTGGCCGTAGATGTCGAAGTTGAGCGCGTGATGGCCGCCGAACGGGTCGTTCATGTACTTCGCGCGGGGCATCACCTTCAGCACGGCGCGCTGGATCTTGTTGAGCTGGCGGCCGGGCGACTCCTCGAGGGCGGCGTTGACCGCCTTGCGCGGGTCGTCGCCCCACGCGCTACCCGGGATTGAGACCCCGTCGAGCTCCTGGATCTCCGTGAGCGCCTCGCTCCACTGGTCGGGGGTCGGCTGCGGGTGGACCCGGTACATGGCCTCGACGCCGCGGTCCCACATCAGGGTGTGCGTCACCGCCTTGTTCGCCTTCAGCATCGACTCCTCGATGATGGTGTGCGCGCGGTCGCGGCGCGGGTTCAGGACGAGCGAGCCGTCCTCCTTGCGCTGCTCGTGCATCCGGTCGGCGAGCTCGAAGGCGAGTTCGTTCTCCTCGCCGAGGGGGAGCGAGGGGTCCTCCAGCCGCTCCTCGCACTGCTTGTAGGTGAGCCGCTCGTCGGAGTTGATGACGGACTTGTAGATGTCGATGTCCTCGAACGAGAGCGTCTCGTCGTCGATCTCCATCTCGACGGTGTGCGCGAGCCGGTCCTCGTTAGGGACGAGCGAGCAGACCGTCTCGGCGAGCACCGGCGGGAGCATGTGGATCGTGTAGTCGGGCAGGTAGACGGTGTTCGCCCGCTTCACCGCCTCCTCCCACATCGCCGTGTCGGGCGTGACGTAGTGGGTGACGTCGGCGATGTGGACCCACAGCCGGTAGGCGCCCTCCTCGCGCTCGATCGAGATCGCGTCGTCGAAGTCCTGCGCGTCGACGGGGTCGGTGGTCCAGGTCGTGAGATCGCGGAGGTCCTCGCGCTCGTCGATCTCGGCTTCGATCTCGTCGTACACGCCCTCGGTCCGGGTCTCCGCCTCGCGGAGGACCTCGTTCGGGAACTCGTCGGGGATCTCGAACTCCTCGAACAGGTCCGCCCGCTTGTCGGCGAGGCGGTCCGCCAGCTCCGGCGTGATCGTCACGGGCCCCTGGTCCTCGGCGGACCCCGGTTTCGGCTCGTCGTCTGACATACCGGGACCAACGCGGGTCCGTTAGAAAGGCCTGTCGGGGGCGCAGGAGCGGCCGCGCCAGACCGGGGGCGGGAGTGTCGGAGGCGTCGCCCGCCTACCAGACAATCACGCCGAGGACCGGCGAGAGCGCGACCGCCGCGACCGTCAGCGAGACGAGCCCGAGAACGACCGGCACCGCCGACCGGCCCACCAGCCGGAGCGCGGTCCGGCGAGCGCTCGCGTCGCCGACCACGAACGGCGATCCGCCGGCGATCCGCGCTTTCACCTCGCCGACCGGAGCGTCCGGGAAGGCGGTCGCGTCGCCGACGACCGTCACGGCGTCGCCGGGGCGAAGAACGCGCTGGCGGTATCGACGCTTCGGGTCGCTTCCGACGGTTACCGGGCCGAGCTCCCACCCCGTCTCCGACTCATCCACCGCCTCCACCGCGTCCGTGAACCGGCGGACGCGCTCGGGCGGCGTCTCGTCGGCCGCGACTTCGACGTCCTCGTCGACGCCGAACGCGAAGCCGGCGGCCGCGGGGTCGACGCGAACGCCGACCCCGTCGACGACGACGCGGAACGGGACGCCCGCCTCGCCGGTGTCGATCGAGACCCACGATCGGCCCCTCCCTTGGCTGCGGTACTCCGACACGTCGTACGAGCAGCAGAGGCACCGCTCGTCGGTGAACAGAGCGGGGAGCGTTTCGGGGTCCTCGCCACCCGTGTCACCGCTCTCCCCGTCGTCTCCCCAGCCGCCGGGTGCGGATCACCGGACGCGCCGAGACCGCGTCGGACGCGCCCGATGGGTCCGGCGGCTGGGGAGACGAC
>NZ_NHPF01000142.1:0-11696 GCF_002252925.1 Halorubrum sp. Ea8 | reverse complement strand
GCGCGGCCGATTCAGACACCTCTTCCCGCTCGTGGTGGACCCAGTGTGATGTATCGGGAAACATCCGAAGTTGCCCATTCTCGCAGTAATTGAGGCTCTTTTCGGCCATTATAGGGCGGAGAGCGATGTCATCCTTCCCCCAGCAAATCAGCGTTGGGTGGGCAATTGTGTCGCGTGGAGGATTGTCTGACCGACGGAATCCCCGGTACCAGTTGATCCGTGGCTTGATGCCGGTATTTTGCCAAGCTTCCTTATAGCGCTCAATCGTTCCTGTATCAAATGTACCCTCATTTGACGTGATTTTGAGGGAATCAACCATGTTGGCCATGTCATTTCGGCCCAGAAGCCATTCGGGGAGTTTCGGAACCTGATAGAACCACACATACCAGCTCCGAAGGATCTGTTGGGGGCTCGACCGGAGGGTCTCTTGATACACTGTCGGGTGGGGAACATTCAAGATCCCGAGGTGATTGACCATCGATGGGTGCCGGAGGGCGACATTCCAAGCGACAAAGCCACCAAAATCGTGTCCGACTACGTGGGCTGACTCCCTACCTTCGCTGTAGATCAGTTCACAGACATCAGATGCGAGATTCGAGAGCCGGTACGCATCAACCCCATCGGGAGCTTCGCTCAGATTACAGCCCCGCTGATCAGGAATGACGACACGAAAACCTGCTTCGACCAGCGGAATAATCTGGTCACGCCAGCCGTACCAGAAATCGGGGTGCCCGTGAAGAAGGACGACGAGTGGAGCATCGGGATCGCCGGCCGCCACCACATGTAGCTGGACGTCGTTAACGCTGCGATAGGTCGATTCCAGGTCGTGATCGGCTGGTAGCGATACCTCAGTACTCGGGGGGGTTGTTGTGACTGACATCAGTGGAGGGTTGAAACGCCAACCGTGTTTTGAATATATCCCACGATCATCGAATTGTACTCTCGTGTGAGCGAGGATACGGTACGTAACCGAATACGATAATTGCCGCACCCATGAGGTCACTTTTGAATACAGAAAATGATCGGCTGGGTCTGGCACGGACCGACCTATTGTCCTCATAGACGCCCTAACTCACACTGCGTAGCAGTACCTCAGAATAGAACAGTGTTTAAGTTACTGAATGATTTCGTTAAATACACGTTCTTCGACTTTTCGAAGATGTTCACCGACCGTTCCTGGAGTGATTCCAACGACCTCACTGATGTCTTCAAGCGATGCTTGTCGAGGTTCCCTATAATACCCTAAATCAACCGCCGTCTCCAGAATTTCTTCTTGCCGAGACGTAATCATCCTGCTAAACGATGATCCGTCGGCTTCGTAATCACCCGTTTCAAGGACATCAACTGACATATATTCTACATTCTCGACGTACTCGTACAATTTTCTGAATATCTCATCAGTCCCCAGATACGTTATCTTAAGCGAATCATCAGTGGTAAAGCGGATAGGTGTATCAACCACCAAAAATGATTCTCGCTGTAATTCCAGTGCCCGTCGTACCGGTTCTGTCGGTTCGAATTGACTCACAGCCATCCAACGGTCCGCTCCGGCAGTCAGATAACTGATCACATGAAATGACTCCTCCATAATCTGTCTGTACCGTTCTTGACTACCACTTGCCTCGGCAAACAACAGCACAGTGTCATCAGCGAGAAGCTCAACGTAGTGAATGGCTCGCCGATTAATAGAAGGGTCATCTGTTAGCTTCTCTCCGAGCGGATGAAACGCACCACCGTCACTTGGTTTAACTAACACTGTGAGATAGCGCATGTACCGAGATACAGTGTATTTGACTAAATTATCATGGATTCCGTATTTATACACCACCACTGGTGAGGCAGCGTTCCTACCAGACTGGGACGTGAACTGACACCCGCTAGACGATGCAACGGCAACAACGCTTGACCGCTGATCGACTCGCGGATGAGGCGGTCACGGCCCTCCCCGACGACGCCGTCGTCAGCCGTGAAGTACACGAGAACGCCCCCGCGGTCGTGATCCGTGCCGACCGGGTCCGCAGGGCCCTTTCAGTACTTCGCTCAGAAGTGGGGTTCGACCACTGTTCGTGTGTGACTGCCCAAGAGTACGAAGACCGCTTCGAGACAGTGTATCACCTCACCAGCTACGACAACCGGACGTGCGAGCTGTCCGTCGTCGTCCCGACAACGAAGGATAACCCGGTGTCTGAATCGGCCGCGCCGGTTTATCGGACGGCTGAGTGGCACGAACGGGAGGCCTACGACCTCGTCGGCATTACGTACGAAGGGCACATGAACCTGCGACGGATTCTCCTGCCGGAGACCTGGCAGGGCCACCCGCTGTCGATGAACTACGATCGGAGCCAGCCCCAGATTGTGTCGCTTTCCGAGCACGCCAATCCCATCAAAGAGGACAGTCGTCAGGGTGATACGATGTTTCTCAACATCGGACCACATCACCCCTCGACCCACGGCGTGCTCCATCTGGAGGCAGTCCTAGATGGTGAGCAAGTGATCGATGTGGAGCCGGATATCGGGTACATCCACCGGTGTGAGGAACAGATGTGTCAGCGGGGAACCTATCGTCATCAGATCATGCCATACCCCGACCGATGGGATTGGGGCGGAGCGGGATTACTCAACGAGTGGGCGTACGCCCGCGTCATCGAAGACCTAGCCGATATTGAAGTTCCGGAGTACGCACAGGTCGTCCGGACGATGAGCGCTGAGCTGTCGCGCATCCTCTCGCACTTGTTGTTCACTGCGATGTACGCGCTGGATGTTAGCGGCGAGTTCAATGCCACATTTATGTACGGTTTTCGAGATCGGGACCGCGTTCAGGATCTATTAGAGGACCTGACCGGCCAGCGGATGATGTTCAACTACTTCCGGGTCGGCGGCGTTGCCTGGGACGTTCCGGAGCCACGCGATGAGTTCTTCGAGAACGTACGCGCTTTCACCAACGATCTGCCACGGAAGCTCGAAGAGTACCACGACCTGTTGACGAGCAACGAGGTCTTCCAACTGCGTTGTGTTGACACCGGCAAGCTTCCAGCGAAGGTGGCAAAGCAGTACGGAGTCACTGGACCAGTCGCTCGCGGCTCCGGTATCGACTACGACCTCCGACGAGACGACCCGTACGGCTACTATGATCGTCTCAAGTGGGACATCGTCACCGAGGACGGCTGTGATAACTTTGCCCGCGTGCTTGTCCGGCTACGAGAGATGGAAGAGTCGGCAGCCATCGTCGAACAGTGCGTCGATCTCCTTACAGACTGGCCGGAAGCAGATCGAACCTGTCAGGCCAACGTGCCGCGGACGTTGAAACCGTCCGGTGAGTGCTACAGGGCCGTTGAGGGTGCCAAGGGTGAACTCGGAATTTACATCCGCGCAGACGGCACTGAGACTCCCGCACGGTTCAAAATCCGGGGACCATCGTTCTCGAACCTGTCGGCACTTCCGGCGATGGCAGAGGGAGAGTATGTCGCCGATCTCGTCGCAACCCTCGGAAGTCTCGACACCATCATGGGGGAGGTGGATCGATGACGATGTCCGATTCTAGGGTGTGGGGAGACGACGCCAACCAAGAAGTGACCTGTATCGCCTGCGGTGCGACGCTCGACCGCGAGGACGCCCGAGAGTATTATAAACACGGCGACCGCTGGAGCCGCGAAGGCAAGGAGTTCGAGTACCTCTGTAAGCCCTGTGATCGTGAGTGTTGTCACCAGACCCGCGACGGACTCGAAGAGGCGCTCCTAGCGGCTGGAGCCGGACGAGTCGACCGCGAGACGTTCCTCAGACGGTTCTGTCAGTGACCCACGACTGAAGTCGTGGGCTTGTCAGTGGAGTTCGCATTGTACGGATATCGGGTGCCAGTCGTGACACCTCATGATCATGTTTCAATAACACAGCGACGTGTCACTCCCTATGGAGACCGAACGAACAGCAGACGAGGTCTTCAACCTCTTGGCCGACGAGATACGACTCGACATCCTCCGAACGGTCGCGTACGCACAACACGAGGAAAAACGGACGGGCATCGCTTCGCTGTCTTTTTCCAACATCTACGACCGCGTTGACGTCGACAGCACGTCGAAGCTATCGTACCACCTCGGAGAACTCACAGGGGTGTTCCTTCGAAAACATAACGACGGCTATGCGTTCACTCACGCCGGGGAACAGCTGGTCCGTTTCGTCCTCGCTGAGAACTACCGTCAGCCTTCTGAAATCAGCCCGATCGAGACGGACGGTGGCTGTCTGTTCTGCGGTGAGACGACGGTTCGGGCGGTGATTGAAGACCAGTATTTCATGGTGTACTGTACGGCCTGCGATCGAGGTGTAAACGCGTATCGGGTCAGGCCGGCCCAGGTCCGCGAGCGCACCGGAGAGGACCTGATCGACGCCGTAACCCGAGAGCAAGCCGGTGACCTGCTCAAGGCCCGTCGCGGCGTGTGCCCGGACTGCGGTGGCTGTATCGAAACTGGAGTACAGGACGCCGCGGACATCCCGTTCCCGGACGAACGGCCCGTCTCGTTCATCACTACGAGCGAATGTCGGGACTGTTTACGGTTCCTGAGCCTCCCGTTGCCCGTCGCCGCGGCGTACCATCCGGAGTCGATATCGTTTCACTGGGAGCACGGCGTCGACGTTCTGGGATCCGGCGTGTGGGAGTTCAACCGTTATCTTCACGACGGCCGGTGGACCTCCGAACGGGTTAGCACTAACTCCCACGAGTATCGCGTCGAGCTACGGCGTGACACCTCCACGCTCCGACTGTTCCTCGACGAGAGTACCACCGTCACACGCACTGAGCGCGTGCGACGCAGAGACCAGAGCAAACGCAATTCGTAATAGAATTACTACAAAAATTCCGTTTAGCGAAACGAGCCGTTTCTGACATCAATCGAGGATTTCGACTCGTATAGGTGTGTTCGCGCTATATCGCTCAAATTCGATTTTGAAACGGTTCCAATAATATATCAATACTTCGATAAATATTATGGGTGGGCCGCGCGACGATCCGAGTGTGGAACACGGTGTTCAACGAGATGACGTCAACAGAACACACGGAACGTGACCGACATCGAGAAGCGAAGCGGACTGACCGCGGCACGGTAGCGAACCGGCCGATGTCAGTCTCGGAGATCAAAGCGTCCTACGCCGAGTTCGCGGACGGGATGAGTCGGCTCGAATGGCTCGATCGGATCGTCATCGGACGCCGTCGCCGCCACCGATTCAGCGACGTGGACGGCAGAGTGTTAGATGTCGCCTGCGGCACCGGAACGAACTTTCGGTACCTGCCCGAGACGGTCGAACTCGTGGGGATCGATATCAGCCCGGAGATGCTGTCGAACGCCGAGGAACAGCTCGCCGATCTCGGGAGAGACGGGACGCTCTTGGAGATGGACGCACAGGATCTCGCATTTCCGGACGATAGCTTCGATGCGGTGATCTCGGCGCTATCGACGTGTACGTTTCCGGATCCGGTTGCCGCACTCCGGGAGATGGATCGAGTCTGTAAGCCGGACGGGACGATCCGTCTCATAGAACACGGGCGGAGCGATGTGAGGCCGATCGCCCGGTTCCAAGAGTGGCGCGCCGATCCCCACTACGCGAAGAGCGGATGTCGCTGGACGCAAGAACCAAGCGAAATCGTCGATGAAGCGGGGCTCTCGATCGAGGAGACCGACACCGGATTGTTCGGTATGATAACTACCTTCGAGATCACGCCCGGAGGGGGTGACGACCGGTGATAGAGCCGTCTTCCGGCGCGTTTGAGTGGCTCGCAGTCGGTGTCCTCCTGACGTTCGCGGGGGCACTGATCAAGTTCCACGGGTGGACGTTTCTCCTCGCAGGGTACGACGAGACTGGAGAGATTCCGGACGACGTGGTACAGGATATTGCGGGGAACTCCGTTCTCCGTGTCGGCCTTGCCGTGTTCGCGATCGGTATTCTCGTCTCCGTGACGAACCCACCGTCGTATCTCGGTGTCTTGGTCGGCGCTGGAATCGTACTGGCCGTGCTGCGGATGATCTACCGATTGAACACGTGGTCGCCACGGACGGCCTGAGCGGATGCTGACGACCGCACCAGCGACCGGAGGCCGGGAGCTTTCCCTGCCGAGCGGTCACCGTTCCCGAACGACTTTCGCGGTTCGGCTACCGTGTGCCGATCATGACTGATCTCCTGATTCACGACGCGATCGTGGTTACGGTGGATCACGAAAACCGGATACTGGAGAATGGCTCCGTTCGAGTGACCGACGGAACCATCTTGTCGGTCGAACCGACTGAGCCCGCAGATCGCCGATCGACCGCGGAACACGTGATCGATGCGAGCGGCAAGGTCGTGATCCCTGGTCTCATCGACGCCCACCGTCACACCGATTTCACCCTTGTGCAAGGACTGTTCAGTGAACTCCCCGGTGACGAATTGCTCAAGGAAGCCTTCGCGTTGTATCACACGGCCGAATCGACTCTGGGGGACGATTTTTTCAAGGCCGCGTGGCGGCTCGCCTGCCTACGCCAACTCACACACGGCGTCACAACCGTCAACGCGATGGATTTCACGCCGGAACTCGGGGCGAAAGCGATCGGTGAGACTGGATTACGCGGCGTGATCGGACCGGAACTCGCTGACTTCCTCACCCCTGCGTCCGCAGCCGAACAGCTCGTAGACGCCCGACGGTTCATCGAAACCTATCACGATACTTTCGAGGGACGAGTCACGGCGAGTATCGCACCGGGGGGCGAAGCCGGCTGTTCACGGACGCTCTGGGAGGGTGTGGCCGAGCTACGGGCGGACTATCCCGGCTTGCGACTTCATACACATCTGTATGATTCCGCCGCGGCCGACACGATGGCTGCGGGAAGCGGCACCGATGACCCACTCGACTTACTCGACCGGTACGGCCTCCTTGATGAGCGAACATTACTCACCCATCTACTACACGCAAGCCGAGACGACGCACAGCGGATCGCCGATGCCGGCGCACACGTGCTTCACTGCCCAACCGTTTACAGTTACTTCCAAGCTGGAACACAAACTTGGTTCCCACTCCCCGCACTCCAAGAGTTCGGCGCGAACGTTGTCATCGGCCTGGATGATCCGTTCTGGTTCGATTCCTGGGATCTCATTCAGGAATCCAAACACGCCCGGTTATTGGCGAACTTCGAATACGGTGCTCAGCAATGGTCGTCGTACGATCTCCTCAAAATGCTCACCATTAATTCCGCACGCGCACTTGGCCTCGGCGGGAAGATCGGGAGTCTCGAACAGGGAAAACGCGCCGACCTCGTCGTCATCGACGTCAATACGCCGCGCCATCAGCCGTACAGCAACATTCCTTCAGTACTGATGAACACCGTAACTGCGGGAGACGTTGAGACGGTTGTCGTAGAAGGTGACATCCTGATGGAGGACGGGTCGATCAAATCTATGGATGTCGAGACCGTTCAAACAGTCGCAATCCGAGAGCGAAAACGTTTTCAGCGATGTACTGGCTGGGAAACGTCCCTCGCTGGCAGTACACCGCCGGACAGATCGATACTTCGACGCGTGTCTGGACGGCTCCTATTGAGAGCGATAAAACAGTATGGCCGCGGCGTTGTCAACCAATACCTGTGAAGATTAGGTCAGTAGCTGATGGATCGGGAACACAGACAGGTGAATCGCCTCGGGGTCAAGTACCAGGGCATTCTCCTTGTGTTCAGTAAAACCGCGGTATGACATCACTAAATTTATTTGAGTATCTCAGCCAATTTGATCTGGTGTAACGGGGACACCACATCAGAGGCACATTCTTGAGTATACTATCACTAGTGTTGTCGGGACCTGTATGTCCTAACTTGATACATTGAGAGTCACCGATATTCTCCACCATCGGTGCTATAGTCATAAAACGACCAGATATCCTACCTTGGTGACTCTGTATACTTAGACCAATGCTTCTCGTCAAGTGTGTATTATTAGCTCTTGGTTACAGGGGGAATCAACGCACAGATACTACAGAAGACGATGGTGTACGTATTTCAATATCCAATTCCTCGGAGACACAAGTTCCACGAGCAACTCGAAGTTAGCATCCACAAGGACTGGCGGGGAAGAGCCCTCGACAGGCTGTTGTCGGAAATAGACCACCAGATCCGACGACCTAGAGATCATCTAAAAGCCAGTTCCCGAAATCACGTTGCTTGTCGCCCGCTCGGTACGGATCTTTCAGCACTACCTGCGGCAACTCAGCACCGACAGCGTTGAGAGCCATGTACTTACAACAGACACTCTATCCGATCGGACTGGCCAGTACCAACATTGCAATAGGCTGGCTGCTTTATTACTTATCTGAGCCGGTCCTAGGAGGGCTGGTCGTCGTGGTTGGGGTCTTTGTCATCCTCACCTCAATAGGAAGTACTCTCAGTCGGTATAAACCCGTACTCAGTGATCAACACTGACTCCAGCAACGATGGCTTACTACTATTAGATCCGCTACCGGTTAGGTACATGAATGCTCTCCACAGCATCTGTTCAAAAGTCACGAGACAGAACTGTGATTGATCCTGATGGGTCTCTGTTCCACGCCCAGGGTACGCGCAGCGGGTCGCTTTGTCACCACATCCGTAGATGAGCTCAGCAGCGACAACTCACAATACGGGAGATAGTCGCCTCCCGGATCCCGAACTATCGGACCTCCTTGTGGCGAATCTGGTTCCGGTTGTCGGGATTGTTGTATTCAACCTGTCGGTTTTAGAACTGCTGACATTATATTGGCTTGAGTTCGGTGTTGTCTGTTTTTGGGCGGTTGTTCGAGTGACGTTTGCCGGGCGGCCAATGGAACGGAACGGGGATCCAATCCTGTTGGGGGCGATTGCCACAAAACAGACCTCTATTTCAGTCCCGCTGATCGGTGCTAACGTCCGACTACTGACGATTCCGACACTTTTGTTCGTGGTACCGATCCTCATCGGACTGTGGCTGTTCGTCGGGGCATTAGTTGTCGGCCCCGTAGCAAGTGTGAATCCGGATGCCAACATCTCGTCGTGGCTTATTGCTGGTGCGTTTGGAATTTTCATCGCAGCAGGATGGCGAACAGCCACTACGTACTTTCGAGATGGTGATTACCAAGATCACAACGTCGCAACCGCTCTTCAGAGTGTTGTCACGGAAGGCGCAACAGTACTCCTCGCAAGCATCATCGCGCTGCTCACCGCAGCTCTGGTTGTCTCTAACGGCGGGGGTGGAGAGACCTCTCGTGCGGTTGAACGGGTTGCGACGGGACCACTTGTCGCAGTGGTAGTCTCAATTAGGCTCCTCACCGATCTCGCAGAATACTACTACGATGGCCGTCTCGGTGCGGGATTGTGGTCACTTGTCGGCCGTGGAGACGCATACAGTCCCCCGGAGCGTGAGACAATTGAGACAACGCTATCAGGCAATCCCACAGTTTTGCGGCCGTCGCTGTCGGGACGGCTGCTGCCTACGGCCTCACATTTCCGGACACACCCTGGACTATGGTTGCTGACACCACTCGCCTTTCTCGCCGCATCACTTGCTGTATTTAATGGTGCTACCCAAATAGCGGGTGGCATCATGCTTCTCGGGATCGGCGTCCCGCTTGGTCTCATCCATCTCGACTACTGGATCCGGTACGCTGGTGTTGAATACCGGCTAGATTCGGACACCATTGTTGCGACTGATACCCTGTTTCAAACCCCTCTTTGGCGGTACGAATCGCTAGCTGATCATGAGGTCCGAATCGAACGTGACGCCGTCGACAGGTGGTTGGACACCTCGACGGTACTCGTTGACCGCGGTGGCAGGCCGACCAAGCTACCACGACTCGAAGATACGACCCCAATCACGAACTCACTTGTCGACGCGAGTACCGCAGACAATGACGCTGGTGCGAATTGGAATGCGAATACACACGAGCCAGACACTATGGTGGAAGTTAGCATCGAATTGCTGCGGCTAGACGGTACAGCACCTCGTATCTCGCTTGCGTCGGTGGCTCTGTTCGGAGTCGTCTCACTGATTGCGTTGGTGATAGCTGCTCAGTTTGAAGGCGGCGTAGCAGCGGGCGTCTTCGTATTTTTGTTCACTGCGATTCCGCTCGTCGGGCTTATCATCTATCAGATCAAACAATAACTAACGCTGTTGACCCTCCAGTGTTAGACTGCGGCTCCACGAATTTGTGACACTAACTTCTACTGGTGAGGTGTCGGTGCTACATACTCTATTTAACAGATGAATGCTGGTGGACAGGGTGGAGGGCCGTCCTTCCAGCGGGGGGTGATCGATGGAACGTCGCGGGGGAGGTGGTGAGCCTCCCATCCGTCGGGGGGAGAGGTGAGCGATGGGAGAGGCTCAGCGACCGGATATTTGTTCAAGACCGCCTCCGGCCGGCGGCTACCTGTATATAATACTGGGAATAGTATCAAGCCCATAGCAGCGTTTCATCGGGAGAAACACGGCGCAGTTGGGCCTGAATCAGATTTTTTGAGTGTTAGGCCATGCTCTCCGTTGAGCTAGTGGCATCGTTATACTGGTAGCCACCGAACCCGAGAAGTGGGTAGAAGATGAATGAAATAAACGTGAGTCCGAGGCCGAACAGGATTCCCTTATTGAATTTGCCAGCGATATCGATACTAATCTTCAGCGTGGCGAAGAAATTGATCACCGGGACGAAGAACAGAGCAAACCAGTACCATGCGTTTCCGCTTACTTTGACCAAGACGTAGAGGTTTTATATCGGAATAATCTCAGCCCACCCCGGCTTACCAGCTTTCTCAAATACTTTCCAAAATCCGGCAAAAATCAAAACAGTGAGTCCTAGTGTAACGAACAATTCAATATTGGTACTACCTGCTCCTTGTATCGAAACGGATGAACTCAACGCTAATCGCATCACTCAACTGATTCTCCTATATCAATAAGAAATCCAAGTCAGCGTTTCAGGCACTGAACCACAACCGTTAGAATAGTTATATCCCGAAGTGCGATTCACGTGTGACAACAGTGTATCCCTGAACCGAGAGCACCTCGTCACGATACCGATTCGCGATCAGCTGTTGTGGGACACGTCGTAGTCCGAACCGCCGATTTGAGCTGTATGTTACGTCGATGGTTGTGTATTCCCTTGAGCTGTTAATCGTCGACGTATATGTTGCCCATGGTTGTCCATCAACCGTGACTTCTGACTCAATTAGGTAGCCACCACCTGCTGTCGAATCCGTTTTCGTGTGGACAGTCACGTCGGCCGATCGGAGTCCAAACAGGTACGAAACGGAATATATTGCTGTGTCACCCTCTATGGAGACCTTATCAGCCACACCCCATTGAAGTGCGAGAACAGGCGGTAGGGGCCCGGAAAATTCGTCAATAACAGTATCAAGGTCGTCACTAGTTCGAAGTCGGAACGTCCCGTTTGACTGAAAAATAGGAAGTCGTACTCCAATAATGAGGATAGCTGCGACGAGAACAGATGGTAGCAATGCTGTTACGAGATATGTGCCGAGGAATACCGACACCGCGAGGACGACGACAAGCGCGTTGAGTGGACGTTCGCGTCTAAGATATTGCTGTGCGACATCAACCGCTTTTTGTGAGCGCTCAGAATCCGTGGAGGGTATCGTGGAAACCATTGATGACAGAAATTTACTTTTGCGTTTTGATACAATTTCTCAACATTAAAAGAAGTTAGCTCTGTTAAAATCCTTAGA
>NZ_NHPF01000154.1:0-13390 GCF_002252925.1 Halorubrum sp. Ea8 | reverse complement strand
GTGATCGGTGGCCTCGTCCTTGCCGAACTAGCGCTCTGGTCAGCGTTCCTCCTCACAATCGGAAGCGCCGCCACAGTTGCGTTCGCCGTCGGTGCCGGCTCGCTACTCACGATTCCTGCCCTGTTGCTCACACTGTGTCTCCTCCTCGTGACCGGGATCCCGGCTGGCTTCATCCTTGCGCTGGCTGTGCGGAACGCCGGCGTTCGATCGCGGCTCCTCAGCCGCCTTCGAACGCTGTTCCTGCTTCTGTTCGGTATCGGGTACTTCGCGCTGATATTCACGAACGCGTTCGCGTCTGTCTTGGAACCGGTCTATCGAGCGCTCGCGCCGACGCCGATCGATTGGTTCGGCGACCTCGCGGCAGTGGGGCTCGGTATCGGGGCGTCACCGCTCAGGGCGGTCGGCGCGGTGGGGTTCACAGGAGCGTTCGTCGTCGTCGCGGCTGCGTCCCTATCCCGACTTGCAGAGTGGCTTTGGTACGCTGATGGCGTTCACATCACGCACGAGATCGAGCGGTCGGAGGGGGGATCTTCACGGCTCAACGGCCTCTCAAAAGTTCTCTCACGGCCGGTCTTCGGTGTCGTTGCAGTCGATTGGAAACGTGCACGCCGGTCGCCGATCTCGCTTTCGTTCGCGTTGTATCCCCTGATCGTCCTCGCTGGTCCGACTGTCACGGCCGTCCAAACAGGGGAGATCGGAACCGGGCTGCCGCTGTGGATCGTGCTCAGTGGAACGTGGGTTGCCGGGTCGTTGTTCGCGCTCAACGTGGTGGGTCAAGAGGGCGCAGCGCTCCCCGTCACACTGCTTTCGGAGACCCCCGAACGCTCACTGGTCATCGGACACGCCCTCTCCGGTGCCCTCCTGATAGCGCCGATAACCGTCGTGGCGACCGTTACCACGGGACTTCTGAGTCCGCATTCGGTACCGGTCGTTGCGAGCCTCGGCGTGTCAGCGCTCGTCTTGTCGGCCGTGTCGGGGACGATCGGGACCGGAATCGGTGTCGGTTTTCCGCGTTTTGAGGCCGTCAGCGTCTCTCGAAGTACCAAAGCGATCGTCCCCAGCGCCTTCGCGTTCGCACTCTACTCGGTCGCCGTACTTGTCGTCGCGCTCCCGACCCTTATCGCACACTCCGGTACCGTCGGCCGCGCGCTCGGCTCGGTCCTCGGGGTTAGTCAGTTCGTGATCGGTCTCAGTGGGACGCTCGTTTCGGCTGTCATCGCGTGTCTCGTCGGTCTCGTCTCGATGTACGTTGCGCGAGACCGCGTTAGCAACTATCGGCTCGGCTGAGGGTCCTGTCGCTGGTGTTGATGTCTACGGGGACGATTGGTGGTCCGCCCCGACCACACGTGAGAAGAGGCGACCTTCCCGAGGCGAAAGGCGGGCATTACGGCCGAAACGAAGACCCTGACCGGTAACGCACTCGTACGGTCGGCTCCGTCGGAAGCCGATCGCTTCGACACTTTCCGCTGAAACGGGCGTCAGTTCGAACTGAGTATGGCCTGCCGTCGCCGTCACTCGTCTGTCCGCTCCACGCCGTCGATGTCGAGTGCGGTGGAGGCGGACGCCCGTTTACTTTGGATCGAGGCGGCCACAGGTGCGTAGCTAAATTGAATATTTGTCGCTATTCTACGTGAATATTTTTCAGCGAAGTCACTCAGCTACTTCGTGCTCGTTGGTGGTGCTATCGCAGTAATGTGGTTCCCGAAATTCATCTCCGAAGGCTACAAAAGTCTAGTACGGGGGGTTGATAGACGGAAATTGTCGTGTTTCAAATCGGATTTTAGTCTTCCGTATCTTGATGTCGGTAGCACTTCGATGAGGTGACATGGCCCTCCAATGGACGGTCCGTCAGTATTTAGACAGCGCTTCCCGACGACGGTTCCTCGCCTGCAGTGGTGGAGTGCTCATCGCAGGAACAGCCGGCTGTACAGGGATCGTCAACAGTCTTGCCGACCTCGCGTTGGGCGATGTCAACCTTTTCAACGAAACTGACGATACCCTTACTGGCACTGTGACGATTACCGATTCGGCGGATGAGACTGTTCTCTCGGACGCATTTGAATTGCCGCCGGCATCGGGCGATGAAGACGCCGAGGAAAAAGACGATGAAGACGGCATGACTGCGTATGAGGACGTATGGACTGATTCTAGAGCCTATGACGCGAGGGTCGAACTGGATGATGATCCAGCCATCCAAGTCGAATCCGCTACCTCGTCGTCAATAACTATTGATAACCCGAGCGAGGAGATGCTTGCGATAGTGTTCGGTGGCGAAGAGTTCGACGACACAATCGGTTTTACCGTCGGTGAGTCGTTGAGTGACCTCGCACAGGCGTGAGAGTCTTGTTGAGTGATTGACATCCTCTTCCGCGTAAACGCGGAGGAATCCCGAGCGGTTGGAGTTTCAGGTTCGCAGTCTAATTACCGGACTCCCAGTCCTTTCGGGCATGGGTAGTCCCACAGTGTCGGACTGGTGGACTGCTGGCTATGCCAACTGGCCGTTACCCCTATCCTCGGCCGTGTACGGCGTCCCAGTGTTGTTTTTGCCGCGGGGACGCTGGCAGGATCACCGGAGTTGGGGATATCGTCTGACTCGCTTCGAGCAGTCAACACGGACACACCCTTCGAGGATGTAGCGTTCACCGACTGCCCTTTCAGATACTGCCTCGGTACGCGGGCGGACAGGCCGCCTCTGAAGGACGGTTCGGAATCCGCTCCGTTCCGACCGATTCCTAACTACGTATAGAGCGGCCTGTGAATTAAACCTCGGTATATGAAACTCGGTACAGACGTTCGGCCAGTGGATTGCTTCCCACCATGTCGGCTTCATCACCCGCCTAAAGGCGGGTGTATTCGCCTTCCAGTCTGTATAACCTCGAGGGGGTTTCGAAATCGAATGCGCACAGTGCTGTCTCGGTAAAAAAGTGATCTTAGCGGTCAAATCGGTTAAATATCGTTTTGATACCACGTCTGAGCTAATACGCGCCACTCCAACGGTACGACGGCCCGCGAACCGTCATCATCCTCAACGAGGTCGATCAACGCAAGGACCCGAGCCTCATCTACGATCCCCACAGTATGGAGCAGGTCGCGCTGATCCGTCTCTGTTGAAATCCTCAGCGCCTGAGACAAACAGTCCTCTGAATAGAAGGCGCGAACATGGTACGAACCGAGGCTAATCTGCGGGATAGAGTGATCGGTCAGTACAGGTGAGCGTGGGGCGTGTGTTACCGAAGCGGGTGGCTCTCGGCACCGTTGGAGGTGACCTCAGACGAGCCATCCACTACCCGGCTGGGGTTACGCGACCATCGTTTTGCGGATCACAACTGTCTGTGATGGCCGGTGGATCACTTGGACAGACACGTCGCTGCCGGTGGCCAGCGCACACTTACTCTCCGGGATCCGGAACATAATTGTGTCTCCCACAGCGTACCGGCCACCCTGAAGCAGCGCTCCACCGTCACCCACGTCTGCAACAGCGTTGTCCACTGCCTTTAGCGAGCGTTCATCGAAGAGATTCGCGCCCGCAATCTGGCCGTCGGATTCACGGATTGCATTCCCTGCCCCGGCTGGTAGATGCACGATGCGGCCGCTTCGGACGCCTTTGTCACAATCGGCACGCACGGCAATCTCTGTGTCAGACACCGCGACAGGATCGCCTGCGATGTGCGTGAGCGTAACGATACCCCCGCTCGTCCCGTCCTGCGGGGCGAAATCGCCGCTCGACTGGGCCACTCGTGGCGCCGGCTCCCGGAGTGCCGTGGTGACGTCTAAAGCCGCAATTGCAATAGCTCCGCTGAGTACAACGACGATGGCGACTAACAAAATAACCGAGATTACCGACGACACGCCTCGGTCTGTGCTCACATGTTCTCATACCGGAGTTGGGGATATGAGTGTTCGGCCTCCGGTCACTCCACTGCGGATCCGCTCTCAGCTGTGACTGAGGGTGAGCGACGAGTCGTTGAGATTGCGTATCTTTATGACCAGGGCGATGGAATCGCAAAAATCGATCGTGGCTACGTCGTGATCGTCTCGGAGACAACCGTTGGTGAGCAGTATCAGTTGAGATGGAGACGGCGCCGAGGAACGTGGCGTTTGCCGCTGTTGTTGACCATACCCCGTAGCCCAGCTATCTCCGGCTGCAGGCGGGTCTCTGGCTGCTGACCGCCTCCACCTGTGAGTTAGGCGCCACCGCTAGCGGGCAGGGAGCGTATGGACTCGCCTGCGGATCTCGATGTATCTCTTAGTTGAGCGGGTGGGACGGACCGGTGCTGTGTAGCTCCGAATGTGACAACGTCTTTGCGAGGAGGCCCCGATGCGCTGTCTCTCTTAGCTTACCGAACGCAGAAAATACGGAATGACAAGGCCACAGAGAAGCGCGCCAACGACAGCAAGCACTGCTACTTGTGGCGTACCTGCAACTGCACTGTCCATTACCGCGCTCATAGAGGGAGGTCACTTACAGTATATTTAAAAGAAACTATGTGACACGTCAGCCACCGCGTTATAACACTGTGGTTGCTGATGAGCGCCGCATTCCGAGGGTTCGATCAGGCTTGCTGGTTCGGGAAAACCATCACCGGAACGTCTGCTTCTCGGATGAGTTTACCTCCCGGGTCGCCGGCAATTGTCCGCTCCCACGTATCCATATCTCGAGGTGTGAAGGCGACGAGTGTCGCCTCCATCATATCGATCGCATCAGTGAGTGCCTCCGCGACCTCGCGCCCTTCAAGCGTCGCCCACTCAAACTGGAGATCATCACGGTATAGGATGTCTACGAACTTCTCGTAAGTCGCTCCTGCGAACTGATCTCTGCCGGTTTTTATTGTCGTCTCCGCGGCCGTTCCCGGGGTTACGTGTGTTACGATAAGAGTCGTATCCGAGTCTAAGTGCGGCCGAACCGCACGTGCCGTCGCTTCAGCGTCGTCGGGACTCGCGATCGGAATTAAAATACGTTCGAATAAGTCCTCGTTCATGTATATACCGTGTCTGACGATACAAAAAAGCGTACGGGTTACTGACTCGCAGGACCGATCCACATGGCACTTCCCAACTATTGGCATCCTCCTCCGCGTTCACGCGGAGGAATCCCGAGCGGTGGGAGTTTCAGGTTCGCAATCGTGAATCCGATTTCTTCTTCGAGAAATCGTTTAACCCATCGCAAAACGGTGGGTGACTGGCGGTGCCAAGCCGCCGTTACTTCTATCCTCAATGCCGTTGACTCATCTGTTGTTTTTCCCAGGAGGGAGTCGCTAACACGTCGACAGACTTGGTACACTTGGACTTGCTCAACCGACAGGCACAGACGAACGTTTCTGGCATTCGCGTTCACCGTGTTGGTATTTCGGGTATTGTCTCGTTAGCGGCGGCGAGGCCGCCTCCCAAGGCCGTTCGGAATCGCTCCGTTCCGACCTGATCTTACTCTTTAGTACGAATTGACACCATTTGAAACTGCGGGCTTTGGAAACTCGGGAATGCCACCGAACAGTGGTTCGTGTAGGGTTCTGTCGGATTCGTCCTGCAGCTCAAGCCGTAGGTATTCTCCTCGAATCTCGATAAAACCTCAAACCACGATATAACTAACTGATTGCCTTCAGCTTCTCCGCCCGTCGCCTCAGTGTTGTAACGCTTGGATTTCGACTCGTCCATGCCTCCGCAATAAATCCAAATATTGACTGTATAATTCCTGTAGCGGTACTTCACAGGCAGAAATGCGTAAACCGGATTTAATTGCGGCGTCATCATGAGCTCAGCCATGCCGGGTCCAGATCAGGCATTAACGCAGCGCCATCGGTTCATCACCCAACTCGGGTCGTGTCGTCAATCCAATTGTGTCTGTGCGCACCTCGCGTCATGGTCCTGTGGGGAAGATCGATGAGCCGGCTCACCGCACTCACAAAGCGAGCAGCTGCGAGCCCCGTTAGAACGTTCATGTTCGTACTGATTGCGGTATCCGCTGCCGTCGCAGCGATGCTGTATGCGGTCTTCGGATCTGAGCTGCCCGGCACTGCGGCGATCGTCTACGCGTGGACGCCGATGATGAGCGCGGGTCTCACTGTTTGGATCGTCGACGAGAGCATTCGCGATTGGCTTGGACAACTCCGCAACCTACGGGTCGGCATCCACTGGTATCTTGCCGGGATTGGGATCATGCTGCTCGGCACGGAGTTCGAAACCATCGTTACGCTCGTCAGTGGCGGAGACGTGAGCGTTCCAGCAGCGCCGCCTCTCGCGTATCTCATCACATTTGGGGTTACACTTCTTCTCGCTGGCGCGATCGAGGAACTCGCATGGCGTGGATTTCTTCAACCTCGTCTCCAGCGCCGTTTTTCGGCGATATCGGCAAGCGTGTTCATCGGCATTATCTGGGGGCTCTGGCATGTTCCGATGATACTCGGCGGGGCGGGCAACTTCACCGTTTTTTGGGAGTACATGCTGAATATCACGATGATGTCCGTCATTCTCGGATGGCTGTACAACAGCACAAACGGCGCGCTTCCGGCCGTAATGATCGCGCACGCGTCGCATAATATGCCTCCTGTCGGCGATCCGACCGGGGGTGCGCCTGGGGTCTTTGAGACCCTTTCTGGTGACGCTATCTTCTATCTTTGTTGTGCGGTCGCAATCACGCTATACGCTGGGTCTCAAACGCTAACTCGTGACCGTAGTCTCCCTGATATCCCAGGGCAGCTCACGGGTCAACCCGGTCAGGAAAGTCACTCAGCCGATTGACGTCGCGTCGGGATTGGTACTCCAAATTGCTACTTAACGATCACTCCGATTTTCGGTCGTCGAGAATCGATTGGAGATCACAATCCTCGTCTGAGCGGCTTGACGGACGACAATTCAAATGTGCCTCGCTTCTGCCACGCTGTGCGGTCGGTGACACGCACCGAGTGGCGGCTCACCCTCTGGGGCGAGCACAGATCCCGTAGACCGCTGTTACGCCTGTATCCCCGGGAGAGACCTTCTCGGAAGCCACAGCTATTAAACGCTGTAGTAAGTATCGACACCACGTGACGGCCGACATGTACGTTGACAGGCCGCGGGTGCTGCTCGTTGACGATGAGAAAGAGGTCGCCGACGCGTACGCCCTCCGGCTGGACGCAGTGGCTGACGTCACGGTTACTTACAGCGGTCCTGAGGCATTGTCTGCGGTCGACGAGTCTGACCCGCCGGACGTAATTCTCCTCGATCGGCACATGCCGGAACGGTCTGGTGACGATATTCTCCGTGAGTTACGAGAGTATGATATTCACACCAGAGTTATCATGGTGACCGCAATCGACCCGGGGTTGGAACTCCTCGAACTCCCGTTCGACGACTACCTCTGTAAACCGGTTGACCGCGCGGATATCAGGACCGCTGTCGACCAGCAATGTCAGGTTCTCGCATACGAACTCCTCGGCCAATACTTCGGAGTCGAATCGAAGCGAGCGGTTATCGCCGCTGAATTGCCACAGGACCGTCTCGAGGACCACGACCAGTTCTCGTCGCTCAACGAGCACGCCAACCGTTTGCGGGACCGCATCTGTCGACTTCTACCCGACGCAGACGAGTTGTTAGACCGGTTCACCGGTATCGAGCGCGAGGGGTACTGATCCCCGGCGAGAGGCGCGACCGGGGCTGATTGATCAAGGAGGTCTCTGTCGCCTCCCCCGACACCCTGACTAATGGCTGATTTCAAACCGCGCACCGCCGTCATCCGCTGCTGTGAGCGTCAGATCCCAGCCGTGTGCTTCGACGATTCGGTCGACGATCGCTAGGCCAAGACCGGTCCCACCACTCCGTGTGGAATATCCGGGGGTGAAGACGATTTCACGCTCCGTCGACGGGATACCGGGCCCATCGTCCGCGATATAAAATCCACCCTCGAATGGGTGAACGGCCACGGTCGTGCTCTCGCTCGTCTGCCCGTCTCGGCCGTTTGAACGACCTTTTGTTGGTGCCTTTGTCGGCTGTCCGTTCCCCGTTTCGTCGGTCGCGACACCGTGTTCAACGCTATTCCGAAACAGGTTTTCAAATAACCGCTGGAGGCGATCGGGATCCGCGGTGACCGTCGGTAGCGACTCCGAAACCGTCAGTTCGACCTGTTCGGTATCGATCGACTCCCACGCGTCTCTCGCAGCGGTCTCGATTGCGACCTCCTCTGTGGGCTGAACAACAGCATCGTCGCGCGTCAGCGTCAGGACATCACGGATGATCCGTTCCATCCGATCGTGTGCGTCAGCGACCGACTCGAAGTGCTCGGGGTCACCGGTCTCCTGTGCTGCACGGAGATGGGCCTTCGCGACATCGAGCGGGTTCCGGAGGTCATGGCTGATGACGCTGCTCACTTGGTCAACGCCCGGTGAGTAACCTTCGTCGGGACACTCACGAAGGTCGGTAAACACGAGATACCCGGTGTCGTCGTCCGACGGGATTACGCGAGCGAAGAACGGGCCTCGGTTGCCGTATCCGTCCAGACGGATGCCGATCCGATCGCCGCGGACGAGATGTGAGACTGGCTCCCGGTCACCGGTCGTATTGTAGCTGTTGAACCGGTCGAATATCGTCGACACGCGTCCGCCCACCAGCTCCTGTTCGAACTGCTGCTCGAAGGCGTCGTTCGTGGCGGTCACGCGAGCATCGTCACCGTCGACGGTGTATGCGAGCGCGGGGTCCGGAAACTCACGCAACGGAATCGCCGTGTGACGATCATCACTCATCGGTTGCTCACATCTCTATTTGGCATTGTTACCGCGCCCGTTTCTCCGTGCGAGTGCGCATGGTAACTGGTTGGACCACCACCCGATACAACACCTATCATCACTTTGGCCCGGCAACCTGTTTAATATTATTTCTTATTTCTGAGCCAGAAACACTCTTTTTATGTTAGCTCCTATAGCCAGATAACTCTATCTCATTTGTGAACCGGCTACGCGCTCCGAGCGGCGCGTTTCAATATCTGTGGCGTGACAAGGAAGTCAGCGACGGCAACCCCCAACATCGCTAATCTAAGTATCTGATCTTCGACGACGAGGAACGCGATAGCTGCGATAATAGTGGCCGTCACAGCGGGCATGCCCCAACGGACGACCGGACTGCGGAATACATTCGCTGATTGCGACATACCAGATCATCAGTATGTGCTGATATATTGATGTCGGCGTGTTTCTGGGTTGGAATCACTCCGAACAGATTAGTTGAATTGGCCTGTTTCTGGGACAGACACTCTCCGACGGGCATAACGGGTTACTTACCAATCTACCGTCATGCGACATCGGGGAGCGGGAATTGTACTTTGGATGATCACCTCGCTCGTTTTGGGTGCGGTGATCCTCTCTCCGACCAGTGGCGTCGTGCTATCCTTCTTAACAACGATCATACTGTGGGTGCTCATCGAGTCAGAAGCCGGCAATGATAGGGGACTGTGAGGCAACTGGGATCTCGGCAAACACTTCTGTGTAAATCAACGCACCACTCGAAAATACCATCATTAACACGTTGATCGAAGTGTAATAGTACACTATCCGTGGTCAGTTTCGCTGTCGAACTGGCGGGTCGCTTGCTGGTCCCCGTACTCGCCGGGCTTGCCTGTATCATCGCCGGGTCTGTGGCACTCCAACGGCGAGGGCCGGCAGCTAGCGCATATGCCGACTTGGCCGTTCCGTTTGGTGTCATGTCTCTGCTATTCGGTGCTTCTGGATTCGTCTACGCTGGCGTCCTCGTGTTCGAAACGATTGGCGTCCAGCTGGTCGACTCCGCAGCAGACCGCACTATGGGTCTGCTATTTCCTGCTATCGTCCTCCCGTGGACGGTATTCGCGCTTCGATACGTGGGCCGGGGAACGCTGGTAACGCGTCGTCGCATTACTGTTGCGGCCGGACTCAGCTTTGTGATCGTCGGGCTCGAATCTATCGCACTGTATAACCCGCTCAACCTCGCTATGGGGCAGCGGCAACTACTGAGTGTCACCTCGTCTGTCCTCCTCTTATCGCTTTTAGCGATCGCCTTTGCCGCGATGTGGTTAGTGCTGTCAACGTCGCGCCGTCACGATCGGTTCACCTGGCGAGACGGGCTGCTGGCCGTTGCGCCAGTCGCTATCCCGTTGCTGGTCTTCCAAACCACTCGCCCGTCTACTCCGTGGCTCAATGACATCTTAGCTAGAACGGGGTTGGGATTGGTAGCTGTCGTGATCTGGTTCGGTATGTCCCGATATTCCATTCTCTCAGATCGTCCTGGAACCGGCACGCTCGGAGAACGTGCGGTAGTAAACAGAATGGATGAGGCGGTATTCGTCGTTGATCGCGACGGGCGTGTTGCTCGCGTCAATCCGGCGGCTGAAGATCACTTTGGCACTATCGGCGCGGGTGTACAGATCAGCGAGGTGACTGACTTTGGCGTAGAATTACTCACGGAACGCGAGACAATTCGATGTCAAACCACGAACGGACAGCGCCAATTTGATCCTCGCATCACTGAGCTTCGAAACGATCGCGATGAGCTCCTCGGTCTCACTATCACATTGTTCGACGTGACTGACAGGGAAATCCGACAGCAACGGCTTCAAGTACTCAACCGAGTCCTTCGACACAATCTCCGCAACCGACTTGATGTTATCAAAGCCCACGCCGAGGAGACGCAGAACACGCCGATCGTCCGAAGTGCTGACCAACTTCACCAACTCAGTACCGAGGCTCGCCGGCTCGAGACGCTGATGCAACGCTCCGAACCGGAGCAAACAGAGGCGCCGCTTCAGGAGATAGTCAATGATGTCGTTGCCGACGTGACCGACTCCACTGGTGAGGCTGAAACGAGCGTCACCCTTCCTACTGTGACCCTTGATGCCGACCCTAGTCTGTGCCGGTACGCGATTGAACAACTCGTCGAGAACGCAATTGAACACAGCGACGGAACGCCGCCACGCGTCGAAATCACCGGCTCACGGGACGAGAGCGGCGTACAAGTAGTTATCGCAGACGACGGTCCTGGTATCCCACAAACTGAACTCGACGTCATTGAGTCCGGTACCGAGGAGGATCTTGCTCACGGGAGTAGCTTCGGATTGTGGGGCGCGAACTGGGCAATCCAGACCGTCGGAGGGACGTTGGAGTTCAAACCAAGTCACCTCGGTGGCACGGCTGCTGTCATTGAGTTTCCGAACTGAGTGTGGACCCGTCTAACCCGCAATCTCGACGTATCTCTCTAGGCTCACTCGGACTGGTAGCGCGTTGTTGTCTGCGCCCTGAAGAGCGTCACCTGCTTACAGTCTGCCGAATAGCGGCGAGATGAAAGCATACGCACAGATACAGAGCGTGAGAACAAACATCGGAAATCCTACTCCGTCTTCACCGGCGATGACGAGTCCCGTCGTGAGAACTGAGGTCGCCACAGCGATGAGTGCCGTGCGAAGTGAACGGGGGTGCGATCGAAGTGCGGCTTCGCATCCGTCATGCGATCTGTCACCTCGACCCCGATATCAACGTTCCCCGACTGGCCGGAGTGACGCTTCTGGAACTTCACCCCGCGTGACTCGAACCCACAACATAATCGCCACGATGAGTACGGCCGTCGGGAGCAGTAAGACGACGATGAGATCGGCACCGAGATCGAACGGTCGGGTGAGTCGGAACGCCGCCGGATACCCGCTCTCCGGTTGCCCGAATACGACCGACGTCCAGAGATTGGTCGAGAAGTGGATGCCGACCGGAAGCGCGAGACTGTCGGTGAGCACGTACGCGAGACCGAAATACAGCCCTCCGACCACCGCCTGTACCACAGCAACCGACGCGGAGAGTCCCGCCGCGCCAGCGTTCAAATGAATCGCTCCGAACACGAGAGCCGATACGACGACCGCGCTCCCCGTGGCAGCCGGCCTCGAGACCTGGCGAGACGTAAGCCCGACAACGAGCTCACGGATCAGTACGCCTCGAAAGATGAAGTCCTCCCACAACCCGACAATAACGAACGCAGCGGCCGTCGCTCCGATCGCGAGTCCGACGGTCACAGGGTCGCTGAAAACCCCCATTGACCACGAACTAACGATCCTCCCGCTCCCGGTAGCGAGAATCGCGGCCGTCGAAACAGCCTGAAACAGCGCGCCGATTACGGCACCGCCGGCGAAATCATTGAGCCACTGCCGACCCAGAGAGAGCCCGTACGCGGCGGGGGTAGTTTCGAACGCGTAGGATATGACGAGTACCACCGCTGCTACCCCACAAAGCATTGGAAGTTGATTCGGAAGGTTAGTCAACACGTCCGGAGTTGAGAGTTGAGCGAGTACCAGCCCTACAGCGGCAAATGTCGCGACGAACATCACCGCTGCTACGACCACTCGCACCACCGCCCCGCTGACCGATACCTCGGACCCGATACGACTGACTGGTCGCAAGCGTGTGCTCATCTGTTCGGCGTAAATCGCTTTTCGACTTAGCAGCTCAGACTGATCGTCGCGTCGATGTCACCACCATCGAGCGACACGGAGAGATGTTGCGCGGAGGCGCTGAACTGCTCTCGGTGGTGGCCGTCAGGTGCGACGTAACACTCGCTCGTGACCAGTCCGGCGTCCTGAAGCTCATTGAGACGCCGGTAAGCCGTCGGCCGCGAGACATCGGCCGCCTGCGCGACGGCGCGTCCGCCGCGAGGCTGCTCGGAGACTGCCTCGAACACTCGCCGGGTGTACTCGTCGCCGAAGAGGTCGAGCAGCTCTTCGGTCGATAGCTCGTCTGTCGGTTCCTCAGTCCGGTCGCCGCGCGACTTGTGTCGCACTGCCATGTGGCTACGATGTAACGGAACACGCTTGGTGGAATATGCTCAGTATTCAGAGTCTCCGCAGCGAGGATATCTAACTATCCAGACTCCCCTTCGTGTGAGAGCAAGCGGCCGCATGTCGATTGGCCGCGACCCGGCGAATCCCGACCGCTATCCGCTACTGTCGTCGTGTTCGTCGTAGAACGCGTCCAGCAGCTTTCGCTGGCTCGCCCGAAGGTGGTGGAGCAGCGTCGATCCGGTGATTCCGAGCGATGTCGCAACCTCCTCGGCCGTACTTCCACGCGGGGAGGTGAAGTAGTCCGCGAGATAGGCCGTCCGCAAGACGGTCGCCTGTCGGTCAGTAAGCCGGTCGTTCAGATCGTTTCGAAATTCCCGCGTGGTCGTCGGCGAGCGGGTTTTGTCCTGTCGTGCGAGAACGGGTGCCGGTCCGTCATCGTCGAGCACGTTTGCCACCCGACGCACGTTCGTGTCGGGAGACAGTTCGACGATCAGCTGACTGTCATCGCCGTTAAACACCGCCGTCTGTATCGTCGCACCACGGTTGATTGCCGCAACGAGCGGAACTTCCTCACCCAGCGTCACCTGGATCCGGCCGCGCTCAGCGTCCGATTGGCGAATCACACGACCATCCTGC
>NZ_NHPF01000096.1:0-7389 GCF_002252925.1 Halorubrum sp. Ea8 | reverse complement strand
TCGGGAGCGCGCTCGGCGCCCGGATCGGCTCCGGGGCGACCGCGTACGTGGACGAGGACGACGTGACGGTCTACTTCGGGCTCATGCTCCTGGTCGCGAGTCTCGCCGTCGCGCTCGGCGAAGTCTCGGCGTGGCTGGCGATGCCGGTCCTCGACCGAGTCAGCTTCGTCCTGCTGATCGGCTCGGCGCTGTTGGTCTGCGCCGTCATCCTCTACCACGGCGCGCTCGCGGTCCGCGGGGGTCGCGACGCCGCACCGTCGGCGTAACGGGACCGACCCGCGAGCGCCCCGGCCCGGCGCCTCACGGCGTTCGCCGGGCCGACCGCCAGCTCTCGAAGAACGCGTCGGCGGGGTGGTAGTCGGGCTCGACGCCCGGCGGCTCCGGCGCGACGAGGTCCCCGTCGGCGTCCGACGGGAGCCGCTTCTCGTACCAGAGGCCGGCCGGCCCGCGGTACAGGTCCGTCCGAACCGCGAGTCGGCGGTGCCAGCGGCGGAACCCGTCGGCCGCGTCAGCGTCGCCGCGCGCCGCCGCCCGCTCCGCGAGCGCCGCGGCCGCCCCGATCGCCTCCGCGAGCGCCCAGCCGTACCGGTCCTCGACGAGCGGAGTCCCGTCGGCGGCGTGGGTGTAGACGAACCCGTTCTCCGTCCAGCCGTGATCGACGGCGGCGTCGAACAGCTCGGCGGCGCGCTCGTCCCAGCCGTCGCCGGAAGGGCCGTCGGTGCCGCCGTCGGCGTCGCCGGAAGGGTCGTCGGCATCGGCGGCGCCTCCCGCGCCCCCCGGCCCGTCGGCGTCGTACCGGTCGAGGAGCGCGAGGAGCTTCGCCCACTCCGCGTGGTGACCCGGCTGGTACCCCGGTGGGCGGAACTGATGGCGGGGCTCGTCCGCGTTGTAGCCGAAGTCGTGCTCCCACTCGGGGGTGTAGTGCTCCCAGAGGAGCCCGCCCGTCTCGGCGGCCAGGTCGACCGTAATCGCCTCGGCGATTCGGCGCGCCCGGTCGAGGTACCGGTCCTCGCCCGTCGCCTCGTAGGCGGCGAGGTACGCCTCGCAGGCGTGCATGTTCGCGTTCTGGCCGCGATACGGCTCTACCTCGGTCCACTCGGCGTCGCAGTCGCTCCGGAGCAGCCCGGCGTCGTCGCGGAACCGCTCCTCGATCAGCGCGTGCGTCGCCGCGACCCCCTCGCGGGCGCCGTCGATCCCGGCGTCCGCGGCGCGGGCGTACGCCAACAGGACGAACGCGTGGCCGTACGCCGATCGGGTGCGGTCGACGGGGTCGCCGTCGGCCGTGACGACGAGCCGGTAGCCGCCGTCGTCGCTCCGGTGGGCCTCGCGCAGGAACGTCAGGCCGTGTTCGGCCGCCGGGACGCACCAGTCCGGGCCGTCCGCGAGGGCGCCGAGCGCGAAGTTGGCGGCCGACCGGCAGGTCGCGACCAAGTGTCGCCGGTCGCCGGTGTAGGGATCCCCCGTCTCCGGGTGGAGAAGCCGGTAGCCGCGGTCGGCGAGCGCGTCCGGGTACTGGACGCGCAGCGTCGCGAGCAGCCGCGCACGGTGCGACCGCGCCCGGCGCTCGGCGTCGGTTGACGTCGCGTCGGTCGGGCTCGCGTCGGTCATCGAGTGCAACGAGGACGCGTCAGCGCAAAATGGCTGTCGGCGGTCGCGTCTCCCGACCGGTCCGCTCGGTGACACTCTTCCACACGATATTGTACGAAACACCCAAAACTATTATCACCGCTGGAGGCGTACCTGTGGGTATGAGTTCAACCGAATCCGTTCCCGCGGAGCCGATCCAGCTGTCCGACCCCGACGAGTTCGACGACCTCGTCGACGAGCACGGCGTGGTCCTCGTCGACTTCTACGCCGACTGGTGCGGCCCGTGCCGGATGATGGAGCCCGCCGTGGAGGCGGTCGCCGCGGACACCGACGCCGCCGTCCTGAAGGTCGACGTCGACGTCCACCAGTCGCTCGCGGGCGAGTACGGCGTGCAGGGTATCCCGACGCTGCTCGTCTTCGCCGACGGCGAGCTCGCCGACCGCATGGTCGGCGCCCAGACCGAGGACGTGCTGACCGACGCGGTCGCGGAGCACGCAGCCTGAATGGCCGACCTCGACGGCGAGGTGCTGACCCGAGACGACGCGATGTCGCACCGAGAGCTGCGCGCCGACGTGCCGGCGCTGGGTGAGGCGGCGTACTTCAACTTCGGCGCGCACGGCCCGAGCCCGGAGTACGTCGTCGAGGCCGCCGCCGGGTTCATCGCCGACCACGAGTACGGCTCGGCGACGACCGATCCGTACGGCCACGCCTTCGAGACGTACGAGTCGGTTCGCGAGCGGATCGCCGCGTTCGTGGGCGCCGAGCCCGAGGAGATCGCCCTCACCGAGAGCACGACCGACGGGATCAACCGGATCGCCGGCGCGATCGACTGGGAGCCCGGCGACGTCGTCGTCCGGACCGACCTCGAACACCCGGCCGGGGTCCTCCCGTGGAAGCGGCTCGAACGCGAGGGCGTCGAGGTCCGCGTCCTCGAGACCGAAGACGGCCGAGTCGACCGCGAGGAGTACGCCGAGGCGGTCGCCGACGCGCGCCTCGTCTGCTTCAGCGCGATCACGTGGACCCACGGGACGCGGCTCCCCGTGACCGAGCTCGTCGAAGTCGCGAACGAGGCCGGCGCGTTCACCCTCGTCGACGCCGTCCAGTCGCCCGGACAGGGCCCGTTGGACGTCTCGGCGTGGGGGGCCGACGCGGTCGCGGCCGCGGGCCACAAGTGGGTCCTCGGGCCGTGGGGCGCCGGCTTCCTCTACGTCGACCGCGAGACCGCCGTCGGGCTCGCGCCGCGGACCGTGGGGTACCGCAGCGTCGACGACCCGAACGCCGACGAGATCGAGTACAAGAAGGGCGCGAAGCGGTTCGAGGTCGGCTCGACGACCGCGGCCGCCCACGTCGGCCTCAGCGAGGCGCTCGACGCGATCGACGCGGTCGGGCTCGACGCGATCGAGTCGCGGATCGAGACGCTCACCGACCGGTTCAAGGAGGGCGTCCCCGAGGACCGACTCCTGAGCCCCCGAGAGTTCGAGAGCGGGCTCGTCACGGTCGACGTCGACGACCCAGACGCGACGGTCGAGCGGCTCGCGGAGCGGGACATCGTCGTGCGCTCGTTGCCGCACCCGGACGCGGTCCGCGCCTCGATCCACGCCGTCTCGACCGAGTCCGAGGTCGACCGGCTGGTCGACGCGCTCGCCGCGGAGTGGTGACGGCGGCGGGCCGTCGCGCGGTCCGCAGACGATCGCGGTCCGGCGGACCGGACTCGTTTTCACACTCGACGCTCAAGGCCTCGCATGGGTTTTCACACGTTCGACGTCGACCGAGCGTCGGAGCTGGAGCGTCCGGAAGTCCGGTACCGCTGGGTGTCCGCCGAGGAGCTCGTCGGTCCGCTCGCGGCCGCCGACGTCGAGGTCGTCGCCGACCTCGGCAGCGGCACCGGGTTCTACACCGACGACGTCGCGCCGCACGCCGAGACGGTTTACGGCGTCGACGTGCAGCCCGAGATGCACGACCGGTACCGCGAGAAGGGCGTGCCGGAGAACGTCGAACTCGTCGTGAGCGACGTGGCGGACCTCCCGTTCGCGGACGGCGAGCTCGACGCCGCATTCTCGACGATGACGTACCACGAGTTCGCGAGCGACGCGGCGCTCGCGGAGCTCGCGCGGACGATCCGGTCCGGCGGGTCCCTCGTCACCTTCGACTGGAGCGCCGACGGCGACGGCGACGGCGGCCCCCCGACCGACGAGCGCTTCGCCGCCGCCGACGCGGTGGCGGCGCTGGAGGCGGCCGGGTTCGAAGTCGTCTCCGAATCGACGCGCACGGAGACGTTCGGCGTCGTGGCCCGGGCGCCGTAGGCGGCGGCCGTCGCGGCCGCGAAATCGCCGTCTCGCGGTCGCTCGCGAACGTCCGTTAAGAAATACCGTTAGGTGCGTCCGGCTCTTAGACGAGGTATGTCCGTTCGCTCCCGCTCGGTCGCGATCGTCGCACTCGCACTGGTCGCGACCCTCGCCGCGCGGCCGGCGGCCGCCCACGTCGACTACGTCACCGAGGGGTCGGGCGATCCCATCGACGCGGTGGCGTTCACCGCCGAGGTGCTCTCGGACCCGTTCAACGCGGCGCTGTTCGCTGGGTCCGGCCTCCTCGTGACCGCCGGGATCGCGGCGTACCTGTGGGTGCGTCCGACGATCGTCGACGTCGTGGTCCTCCGCGAGAAGCTCGCCAGCTACGGCGACCTCGTCGCGTGGATGCTGCGACTCGCCGTCGGCCTCCCGCTCGTCGGCGCCGGCTTCCAAGGGTACCTGTTCGCGCCGACGCTCTCGTTCGACACCGGGGCGAGCCCGCTCCTCCGGGTGCTGTTCATCGGGCTCGGCTTCTGTCTCCTCTTCGGGCTCGCGACCCGGATCGTCTCGACGGTTGGGCTGTTGACCTACGCGTGGGTGTTCCTCGCCGTCGACCCGATCGTCGTCCTCGCGGTGGAGTACGTCCCGGTGTTCGTCGCGCTTGCGATCCTCGGCGGCGGCCGGCCGAGCGCCGACGACATGCTGTTGGAGGTCGCGAGCACGCCGGGGTCGTACTACGGTCGGATCGATCCCGTCCATCACCTGAAGGGGTTCCTGGACGAGTCGACCGCCCCGCTACGGCGGTACGTCCCGACCGTGCTCCGGGTCGGAATGGGGATCTCGTTCGTCTACCTCGGGCTGATTCAGAAGCTCGCCGACCCCGGGAGCGCGCTGCTCGTCGTCGAGAAGTACGGCCTCACGTCGGTCGTCCCCGTCGACGCCGGACTGTGGGTCGTCGGCGCCGGGGTGACGGAGATCGCGGTCGGCGTCGCGCTGATCGCGGGCTTCTTCACCCGCGGCGCGGCCGCGCTCTCGTTCGTGCTGTTCACGACGACGCTGTTCGGGCTCCCCGACGACCCCGTCCTCGCCCACGTCGCGCTGTTCGGCATGGCCTCGGCCGTCTTCACGCTCGGCTCCGGGCCGCTCGCGTTCGACCACTGGTTCGGCCGTCCGGCGCTCGACGACGACGAGGCGGTCATCCCGGCCGACTGAGGGGAGAGGGCGGTCGGCGAGCAGAGGACCGGTTTTAACACTCGGTCGCCCGCGTAGGGAGGTATGAACGTCGACCTCGGCAACGCACTGGAGACGACGCCCGGACTCACCGACGAGACGCTGGAGCGCCTCGACGAGCGCGTGGCGGACGCGCACGACCGGATCGACGCCGGGATGGACGGAGACGAGTTCGGCTACGCCGCGTTGACCCTGCCGGAGACGACCGACGCGGAGGCGATCCGGGCGGCGACCGACCGGTTCGACCGCCCGGAAGCCGTGCTGACGGTCGGGATCGGCGGGAGCGCGCTCGGCGCGGCGACGATCGCGAACGCCCTCGAGAGCGACGTGGACGCCTACTTCCTCGACAACGTCGACCCCGACGCGGTCGACGCGCTGCTCGCCGACCTCCCGCTCGCCGACACCGTCGTCAACGTCGTCTCGAAGTCCGGGACGACCGCGGAGACGCTCGCGAACTTCCTCGTCGTCCGCGAGGCGATGACGGAGGCGGGCGTCGACTGGACCGAGCGCACCCTCGTGACGACGGGCGAAGAGGGGAACCTCCGGGCGCTCGCCGACGACCACGACCTCCCCGCGCTCGACGTGCCCGACGGGGTGCCGGGGCGCTTCTCCGCGCTCTCGACGGTCGGGCTCGCGGTGCCGGCGCTGCAGGGCCACGACGTCGAGGCCGTGCTGGCGGGCGGGCGCGACGGGATGGCGGCCCTGTCGGGCTCGCTGTTCGAGACGCCCGCGTACGCCTACGGCGCGGCGACGTACGCCCTCGCGGAGCGCGGCGCGCTCACGAACGCCGTGATGCCGTACGCGGAGTCGCTGGAGACGTTCGCGGAGTGGTTCGCGCAGCTGTGGGCCGAGAGCCTCGGCAAGGACGGGCTCGGCCAGACCCCCGCGCGGGCGCTCGGCGCGACCGACCAGCACTCTCAGCTCCAGTTATACCGCGCCGGCCCGCCGGACAAGCTCGTGTCGCTGATCCGCCCGACCGAACGCGCGGAGACGCCGATCCCCGAGACAGACCTCGACGGGCTCGCGTACCTCGGCGGCTCGTCGCTCGGGGAGCTGTTGGACGCCGAGTTCGAGGCGACCGAGGCGAGCCTCGCGGCCGCCGACGTGCCGAGCGTCCGCGTCGAGATCGACGGCGTCGACGAGCGGAGCCTCGGCGAGCTCCTCTACGGGATGGAGGCCGCCTGCGTGCTGTACGGCGAGCTGGCGAGCGTCTCGACGTTCACCCAGCCCGCGGTCGAGTGGGGGAAGAAGGCGGCTCGCGGGCTGCTCGGCGGCGGGGACTTCCCCGAGGCCGACGCCGTGGCCGACAAGCGGGAACTGCGCGTCGAGCGGTGAGGCGGCGGGGACTCGCGCGCCGGCGCGTCGCGGGCCGCCACGTCGCTCACCGACGCCGACGCGACGCAGTTCGCCTTCCGGTGCCGATAAACCCCCCCGACCCGTACGACCGCCGATGAGCGAGACGCCGCCCGAACCGATGAACAACGTCCTCCGTCTCGCGAGCGCGGCGTTCGCGGTCCTCCTCGCGCTCCTCGTCGCCGGCGCGGTGACGACGCCCGTCTCCGAGTTCGCCGTCTCGCTCGGGCTGGTGGGTGAGGGGACGACCGGCCTCCAGGTGTTCCGGACCCTGCTGCAGTTCGTCGGGTTCCTCGTCGCGGTCGTCGGCTACCTCGCGATCACCGACCAGTGGGGGCTCGTCGGCGTCTCCCGGCCGACGCTCCGGGACGCCGGGCTCGTCCTCGGCGGCGGGCTCGCCCTGTTCGCGTTCCAGTACGGCGCGCTGTTCGTGCTCGGGGAGATCGGGCTCACGACCGGACAGAACCAGGCGGTCGTGCCAGACGGCGACCCGGTGACGTACTACCTCGTCATGGTCGCCGTCTCGCTGTTCGTCGTCGGACCGGTCGAGGAGGCCCTGTTCCGGGGCGTCGTCCAGGGCGGGCTCCGGCGCGCGTTCGACGCGGCCCCGGCGATCCTGCTCGCCAGCCTCGCGTTCGGGCTGGTTCACCTGCCCTCGGTCTCGGGGAGCCCCGGCCAGCGGTGGGCGTACGTCGCCGTCGTCGTCGTGCTCGGCGCGGTGCTCGGGGTCCTCTACGAGCGCACGGAGAACGTGGTGGTGCCCGGCCTCGCGCACGGCGTCTACAACGCCGTCATCTACGTCGTGCTCCTCGCGCAGTCGCTGTGATATGTCCCCGTCGCTGATGGGAACGCTCCAAAATCCCCAGCCGCTCGGTCGTATGTGGTTGACAGCAGATCATCGACGAACATCTCCAAAGCCCCAGCCGTGAGG